>CBDVDN010000051.1:0-7953 GCA_965372775.1 uncultured Gammaproteobacteria bacterium | reverse complement strand
TTCAATTTCTACAAAACATCCATAATCGGTAAGATTGGTTACCTTTCCTCTCAATTGTGTCTTAACTGGATAACGCTTTTTAATTTCAGTCCACGGATCCGGATTCAGTTGTTTCATGCCAAGAGAAACCCGCCCGCGATCACGATCAAATCTTAATACGACAACTTCAACCTCATCACCAATTTTCAGCACTTCGCTCGGTACTTTAACTCGCCGCCAAGCAATATCCGTAATATGAAGCAAGCCGTCTATTCCGCCCAAATCAATAAATGCGCCATAATCCGTTAAATTTTTGACAGCTCCTTTTATAATTTGTCCTTCTTGTAAAGTTTCTAATAATTTAGAGCGCTCAGCAGAACTCGTTTCTTCAATAACTGCTCGGCGCGATACAACTATATTATTCCGTTTTTCATCAACTTTAATAATCTTAAACTCAAACTCATTGCCCTCGAGCCAAGAAGTATCAGCAACAGGACGTAAATCCACTAATGATCCAGGTAAAAATGCGCGAACGCTATCGATTTCAACCGTAAAACCGCCTTTTACTTTGCCAGTTACCACCCCAGTTACAAGCTCCCCTGAATCATGTAACGCAATCAAGTGCCTCCAAGTTTCCGCTCTTTTCGCTTTCTCACGAGATAATCGCGTTTCCCCAAAATCATCAGCCACCGCCTCAACGACAACCTCAACCTCATCGCCAACATTAACAGTTAAATCGCCAACAGGACTGGTAAATTGCTCTATGGATACAGCACCTTCGGATTTCAACCCAACATTAACTAATACATATTTATCGTCAATACCAACTACCGTACCATTGACCGTATCACCTACCCGCATCTTTGTCTTTTCAAGACTTTGTTTAAACAATTGTTCGAAACTTTCACTCATTACAATAACCCAAATAAATTAAATTAATCAACCGCCTTCATTTTCATTTATACCTCGTGCAACCATAATTTGAGGAATTTTAGCGCCGTAAATTATGGCTACGCGAGGTATCTCTCATGAATTCGGACCAAAATACGCTGTATCACTTGCTCTATCGTCAACTCCGTTGTATCGATAATCACAGCATCCCTTGCTGGTTTAAGCGGTGATACGACGCGCTGCTCGTCCCGTGCATCACGTGCAGCAAGCTCTTCAAAAAGCTGTGCGAGTTTAACATTAATCCCCTTTTCCAGCAACTGCTTATACCTCCTTTTTGCACGTTCCTCGCAAGTTGCTGTTAAAAAAAACTTAAATTCCGCATCTGAAAATACAACTGTCCCCATATCACGCCCATCCGCTATTAATCCGGGTGCTTGTCGAAAGTCACGCTGCCTTTGCAGCAAAGCTTTACGAACATCGGGAAAAGCCGCGATTTTTGATGCAACATTCCCGATTTCTTCGGTTCGAACGGCTATGCTAACATCTTGCCCATCCAATATAACGCCAACAAGCGGCTCATCAGCCACCGCTATAAATTCAACATCTAAATGTGCTGCAAGTTTGCTTAAAGCTTTTTCATCCGTTAAATCAACTTCTCGCTGCTTAGCAATCAATGCTAATACTCGATACAAAGCACCGCTGTCTAAAAGATGCCAAGACAAATGCTGTGCTAATAATTGGCTGATGGTACCCTTCCCGCACCCGCTAAATCCGTCAATTGTAATAACCGGTATAGTATTGTTCATAATTAAAGGATCCAAATTTAGGTTTAAGAAAGTAGAATTGTTAATGTACTTTTGAAAAACGCTTAATAATTCAAAATAACAAACACTATTAGGAGCGAGGATTAAAGGGCGGAATCGCTTCGCAATAATTTTTTATATATGAAATACGCCGAGAAGCGGCACATACCCTCAATCTTCAATCCTATAAAATTTTCTTGAATATTTCGTATTTTTGTCCTATCATTGAGTCAATTTTAACCACAAAGAGAACAAAATACTATGTTTAAAAAAGATCAAGGTCCTTGCGGCCTCAAAGTATTAGAACGCGGCGTCCCCCTTAGGGAGTCCCGCATATGGAATGACCAAACAAATTACTTTGAAAATCAAGGCATTGAGGCTTGGTCGGGGCAAGTCCCTTTTTATGTGACAAGCAATCCCTTCATCGCAAATTCTTACGCTAATACAGCTATTCGATTTATTCAGGACTGTGTAAAAAATAAAACTTACAACGCAACTCAGCCTTTTTATATTATCGAATTAGGAACGGGTTCTGGTCAATTCAGTTACTATACCATGTCCAGATTATTCGAATTGCAAAAAAATCTTGGTTTGGACAAAATAGACATTCGTTATGTTATGACCGATTTCACAGAAGCCAATGTAAAATTCTGGGAATCTCATCCATGCTTTCAAGAACTGCTTAAAAACAATCAGCTAGATTTTGCATTATTTAACTTAGAAGTCAGCAAAGATATTACATTAATTCGTGAAAATAAAACGTTAACAAACGGCACAATTGCTAATCCGCTTATTATCGTCGCAAATTATATTTTTGACACAGTTTCTCATGACGCTTTTCATGTAAAAAATCGCAGAATGCATACTTCTTTAACTAAAACAACAACGCCGGTAGATAACTTATCTGAAGACGGTCAACTCCTTTCTATGGGGAAGCTAACCGTTAAATTCGAGTACAAAAACATTAATGCTAGCAATTACTATGATGACAAAGAACTTAATGCTGTATTAGCCGATTACGAAAAAACATTAAATAACACAAACTTTTTAATGCCTGTCGGCGCGATTAAATGCTTACGTACATTTATGGATTTAACAAACAAAAATTTCTTGTTATTATCCAGCGATAAAGCTTATGCGCACTTATTTGAATTAGAAAATCTAGGTGATCCGCAAATTGCTTCTCACGGTAGTTTTTCATTGATGGTAAACTGTCATGCACTCGGAGAATATTTCTTAAAGCATGATGGAGACGTTATACATCAAAGTCCGCGGCAAGGACTTAAATCTTCCGCATTCCTTCTAGGACAACATTTCGATCAATTGCCTGAAACTTCTCAAGCAATCGACGCTTATCTTACACATTTTGGTCCAGCGGACTATTTACATTATCATCAATTTATCCGAGAAGTAAAAAAAGAAAGCGACATGAAAACGCTTGCAACACACTTAAATTTCTGCCGATGGGATCCGCATGTTTTAAGATTTATAATTAGCGTCATTAATGAAAAAATTATGTCAGCCTCCACTATCGTGCAAAAAACTTTTATAGAAGGCATGAAAAGAACTGAAGATACTTTTTATTATATGCCTGGCGCGCACGATATTTTATTCGACATCGGCTTATTCTTTCATACGCTTCAAAACTATGAAAAATCGCTTTATTATTATCAGCTCTCTCAACATTATTTCGGTGAGCAATTTGCGACGCTTGGAAATATAGGACATTCCTTATATTCGCTATGTCGTCTCAGTGAAGCGCTTGAAACATTCAAAAAGGCATTAGCCATACAGCCAGATTCTGAAGAAGTTCAATCATGGATTAAACAGATTGAAAGCGAGCTTTGATTGTAAAAAATCGGCATGGTTCAAAACAGGGTAACACTTTTGCAGATTGAAATTACCACCAACTCCTTTAAACATAAGGCTTACAGCCAATTTTATTATGTAAAAAGTGTAACCCTGTTTTGAACCATGCCAAAAAATCATCTCCTGGCATAATAATAATTTTCCTCTGTTTTTTACGGTACCGCTTATACGGAAATAAATCTAGCTGCTTTTCCTTTAGGTTCTTCTGGTTTGTCTAGATCGTTTTCTTTTTCCAAATTTTTCAATAGCTTTCTGTTTTTCTTCCATAACTCGTTGAATTGTTTTCCATTATTGTCACGGAAGAGTTTGTTCACAAAATTACATATTACTCCCAAAGCTCCACCACTAAACTTATCCACAAGCCTTGCACCAAAATCTATCACAGTTTTTCCACAAAAATTCTTATGTGCCCAAAAACTCGGGGGTGTTTTATCAGTACAACATGCTTTGTATTGAGAACTCTTCTCCATATCTTCTAGTTTGCTCGATCCAAAACACACAGGATAACCAGCTTCCATTAAAGAAATTGCAAGCGTTGTCCGCGCAACAGGATCTGAAACTTGATTTAAATCTATAGGTTTAAACTCATTATGGTGTTTTGTTAACTTGTTACAAAGATCAACGACCATCCTAGCCCATAAATGCACTTCCGGACCTCTTCCAGAAGGAGGGTTGTTTAACTCAAGAACACCCTGTTCAGGCAGATCTCCAGACAATACTATAGAACTATCTTCAAGCGCTCTAATTTTATTAAATTCCTCCACAGTACCTGAAAACCCTAGATTTTCAAAAACCTCTGCCACCCCGCTTATCAAACCGCCAGTAAGAGGATCGATAAGGTTCTCCTGTAAATTTGAGCAAATTTGCTCTAGCCAAGAAGGACTAAGGCTATAAGTTCCTCGCGGGACTATAAACGAATCGTCTAGATCCAGTGCGCCTCCAATCGCAACGCTATTAAGATTCTCACGAAAGTTCTTTAGATCATTAGGATATTCGGGGTCTGGGATAAAATTTATACTTGCCCGATTATACCACGAATATGGGTTATACCACCTCCAATCATCCCGATACAGATTATAGGCTGCTTCTATCGACATCCTAGTGCGAGCCTCTCCATCCTCTTTTTTTGCCCCGTCAGCCAACGCATCTAAATCTAATGGTCTTTGTACTCCTTCCTTTAGCTTTAGCTCAAGCTGTGATACGTAATTATACACATTTAGATTAACATCCGCCGGTTTGGACTCTGTACCTGAAATTTTTCCCACTTCTGTTTTAAGTTTTTGTAGTTCTTGTTTTAATCTTCCCTTTAAGTTAGATCGAAACTGTTTAATCTGGCGAAAAGCTCGCGCAGCAGCAACATGACGTTCGGATCCTGTTCCCTGACGAAACAGATGCCATGTCGATGATTCCATATGCTTAGATTTATCAGATGCGCCTTCATACGCGTCTGTAAGCGCCTTGACTTCAGATTCAGCAAAACTTTTCAATTCAGCATGAATATCTTGTTTTAATTTAGCCCATTTTGCATTACCATTAAGAGCATCATTCTTGGCTTCAATATCGGTTATAGCTTCATCAAATATACTTTTATACGCTGCGCTTATTTTATCTTGAACAGCTTTTATGTCATTCGGGATACTAAGATTTTTCCCGCCACTGTGCAATTTAAATAAATGTCTCACTCGTTCTTGATAATTATTTCCTTCTACTGATGCTACCATATGTTTTTACCTCTCTTTTTTTTCTTTAACCGCCCAATCTTGGCTGTTCAAGCTGTTGTAAATGACTATAAGATAAATTCGGTTCGTAATGATAGACTTCGATGATATGACCTTCGCCTTTTTGAAGCCTATTGAGCTTTTGAACTTCAAGCCATGCAGCTCGAACTAATTTATCATAACCTGCAAATTCAATATTCCACTTACGGCACTGCACTTCATGAATCATCGCCTGCGCTGTTTCAATACCGTTCCGTAATGTTCGATTAGGATCATAAAGATCTTTAGGACTTGCGACTAAAGCCACATCAAAATCATAAACGTTAAATCGTTCATTCGCGTCTGATAATTCAATAATACGCCCCTTATCGGGAGAAGATAAATCATCAGCATTCCAGATAATAAACGTCGAAAAACGTCCTAAAAGATAATAAATATCAGACGGCGTAACATCTCGTGTTAATGCCTTTTGTATATCCGGCAAAAGAGATGGATCCACGCCCCCTAGAAGAGCCTGCCAATAAAACTCTAAATATTCCGGACTTTCAGTCTTCGGATTATAAATAAGTATGCTTACACTTAATATAAGCGGCAGTGTTGTCTCGCCCTGTACAATAACTAAGACATCATAATGTCTTTTTTTTGCCGTACCGATCGCCGGAACACCATATAATTTGCCCGACTCACTACAAAATAGTCCTGTTGGTAATGGCTGATCATTGGTAAGCTCTGCGATAAATTTTAGCGGCTTATCAGTAGGATTTTCTATGTATTGATTTAAATCAACGGCTGGAAATTCCGAACCTTCCGCTACTTCGAAATTTGGCACATTTGTTTTTTGTCGTAACTCAACTTTGTTTTTATCAGCCATCGCAGCTTAGATCCAGATTAAACGAATATATTCAAAACGGGCAAACGCCCACCATACGGCGATATAATAACACATGACACAAAAAATACCATAAGATTCTGGGATATTATTAGGAACTAACAATTTGTTGGGTGAATCGCCTCGTAGCGATTCACCCAACAAAAAATATTATTCTTCCGTCCTCCGACCATATACGTCTTCCAAACGTTCTATATCATCCTCCCCTAAATAGTCTCCAATCTGGACTTCAATAAAGGCTGCCGGCGTATCTGTCAAATTCTCCATACGATGCACGGTTTCAACTGGAATGAATACAGATTCGTTAATCGAAAGTTTTTTAACTGCTTCACCGATTGTCACGGTTGGCGTGCCTTTGACGACTACCCAATGCTCCGAACGTTTAAAATGCTTCTGTAATGACAATCGTCCTTTAGGATTTACTGTAATAAGCTTGACTTGATAGCCCTCCCCTAAAGCGAGCGTTTGATACATCCCCCAAGGACGTTCATAAATATTTCCAACTATATTTATAACTCGCTGTTCTTTATTTTTACTCATATCTAACACTCAATTTTTGAAAACTGTTTCCGATCTATCTATAATTCCGATCATCAATTCTCAGTTCACAATACTCAACAAGCTCTCTTGATAACTTTTCTCTGCTAGCGCAAGTGCGCCGCAAATACCCGACTCATCCCCTAATCCGGGCACAACAATATAATTATCAATATCCTTGATAATACTATCATGCTTGACATAATCGTTTAATATAGATTGTACTTTTGGGCGAATCAAAGATAATAAATTCTTTTGCTTCATCACTCCGCCGCCCATGATAATCCGCTGTGGAGAAATGCATAACACTAAATTAGCTAATGCCAACGCAAGATAATGCGCTTCCAGATCCCACGCTTTATGATCTTCTGGTAAGTCCAATGCGGATTCAACACCCCATCGCTTCATCAGTGACGGACCCGAAGCAAGTCCTTCCAAGCAATTATCATGAAACGGACAAACACCAGAAAAGGGATCATGCTCAATATCCTGCGGAATAAACATGTGCCCCATTTCCGGATGAATTAACCCATGCATCAGCTTTCCATCCATCATGCCGCCAGCTCCTATGCCAGTCCCCACTGTTATATAAAGAAACGTACGTAATCCTTGTCCTTGTCCCCAACGATGCTCACCTAAAGCTGCACCATTAACGTCGGTATCAAAACCAACAGGAACATTTAATGCATTGCCCATTGTGCCGGCAAAATCAAAATAGCTCCACGCCAACTTAGGCGTCGTTGTAATATAACCAAAATGTGATGATTCCGGATCGGGATCTACAGGACCAAACGAAGCAATACCAATTGCCGATATCGGTGTTTTTTTGTGAATTTCTTTAAAAAATTCGACCACTTTAGGTATAGTTTCTTCTGGTTTTGTTGTTGGAATCGTAATTTTCTTCTCAACTCTTCCAGAAGATTGTCCAACAGCACAAACAAATTTTGTACCGCCTGCTTCAATTCCAGCGAATAATTCCATAATTTTTGCCTCTTATTATCAAGAAATAGGAACAAGTTCCTAGCTCCTAAATTCTCGAACTATAGCCTAAAACAAGAACCGATAAAATCAATAAAATAAGACCAATCCAAATTGTGTATTTTGCTTTGCTGCCACATCCTTCCCACTCTTTATGCCGCCATCCTAAAAAATTCGACGTTAAAATAATAAGCACCATAAACATCGGCCATCCAATAACCGGACCTAACGACCCGATCAATTGGGACGCCTTACTATAAAAAATTAAAGATTGCAGTAGAAATGCTTG
>CBDVDN010000050.1:0-7959 GCA_965372775.1 uncultured Gammaproteobacteria bacterium | reverse complement strand
GAAACACCAACCCCATGCAAGCCCCCCGAATATTGATAATTTTTTCTTGAAAATTTACCGCCGGCATGAAGACGCGTTAAAATCAACTCAACACCGCTTACTTTTTCTTTTGGATGAATATCAACCGGCATGCCACGCCCATTATCTTCAACTTCAAGCGATCCATCCTGATGTAAAATCACTTTTATCATCGAAGCATAGCCCGCTAAGACTTCATCGACACTATTATCAACAACTTCCTGCGCTAAATGATTCGGACTTCTCGTATCAGTATACATGCCCGGATTGCGACGAACCGGATCTAACCCCTTTAAAACTTCAATGTCTTCAGCATTGTAATTTATTGACATAATTTATTCCTGTTTATTTCAGAAGACGAAAAAAAGTGAAGGCAGGGCTATAATAACCCCTAAAATTATAAAATACTTTTTAAAAAAATTTGGTTTGTACTGAAAAAAAGCTGCGATGTGGCATGTAAGAAACGAAACAACACGACAAACTGTACACAAAAAAACAAATTGTCCGTCTTCCGAATCACAAAAACCGTCTAATCCAAACAATTGGCGCAGCAGCTATTATTTCAATATCAGTTAAGATAATCGGCTGTGTTTTAATAGAAAAATTAAGACATCCTAATGCACAAAAACCAGATGAAGTCCTTGAGATTAAGTAACGACATAACAATTCATTATTTTTCGTTTTAACAATACACTCTTTATTAACCGCTTTTTTAATATTTTCACCATATAAAAAACTTCCGCCTACCATATCGCCATGAGCAAATAACGGCTGCATTGCCTCATCAGCAAGCTGCATAAAAACTGCTTCGGGGTACAATTTTTTAAAACTTTCTATTTCTTTATTTACAGAATCAGGTATTTCGAAATATTGACCGCCTTTAATATCCTGTACGCTTTCCGCCTGATCACGATAAAAACCTCCCTGAGAAATATCCGGCTGATAAGACTTATCTTGCAAATGCGGATGCTTACCCACGCCATGCATAATCCAAAGAGGATTACAGAAAACGTTAAGGTCTTCCGAAGCCACTGTAATTTTTCTTGCGCCGCTTTCGGTCAAACCTCCGCCTTTTCCATTTTCCCAACCAATCAGTGTTCCGCGGCTAACGCCTGCTTTTTTCGCAAAATCCGCCATTTTTAAACCCGTCAAAGCCCGAACGATACGAGCACGATTTCCTCTATCTTCACGCTCCTTTTTTAAACATTCCTTTTCCTGAACGCCATGAGAACAATTTCCTCTTTCACGTTTTTTATCAATAACTTCAGACATTTCAACTTAATACTCTCGTTTATCCTTAGAAATAACAACTAACGTTCAATTTTTTTAAACAATTGCTATTTCTAGAACTATATTTTACACAAATTGTTAAAAATGTCAAAACATTAAGAAAAACTTTAAAAAAACATTTGACATTTGGTTAACAAAGCCTTAACATAAAGCTCAAAAATAAAATCGTTAATAATAACGCTCTTTAAAACTTTATATTGATTTTAAGAGCCTGTTTAAGGTCTTTTGATTTAAGCGAAAAAGCGGATAATCGGGCTAAAATAAATTAAAATGTGAGGCGAATATTAGACATATTTAACAAACATTTTCATTTATTTTGGCCGATTTCGCTGCTTTTGCAGCAAATCAAAAGATTTTAAACAGGCTCTAAGAACAAGGTTTTTGCAATCGTTATCTCTAAACCTATTCATCAATGGGTCAAAAAACGAATTCGCAAAATTCCGCACAAAACATATTAAGTTATGGGGTGATGGCTCTTAAATCTTGCTCCTCGCTGAAGACAAAAAAGCAGCAAAACGGAAATAAGGCATTTACGACAACTCAAAGCCTTTATGTTGTCGTCTTAGACAATGCAATAATATAATAACAGATAATATAAAAATAAATTACAATCTATAATAATTCCAAAACGCTGCTTTATCTTGTCCTCACTTCCCAAGCGCGGAGCAAATTTAGATCATCATCCCGCCAAACCTTAAGTTTGCGAAAAATGGCAATAACCTTGCTGATGCAAATCATATACACAATTACCAGCATTTTGCAAACACAATCCCGATTCTTTTTCTATTTTTCCAATACAAACACAAAACAAACGATCAAGCTCTTCAGCATATTGCTGTCGTTTATCCTCTGATACTGTAAAACACAACTCATAATCCTCACCAGCAGAAAGCGCGAATTGTTTCGCCTTTTCCGCGCCAACAGAGGATAACAACGCTTCTGACAACGGAATTTCATCAACAAGCACCATTGCACCAACGCGACTTTGAGAAAGAATATGCGAAAGATCCGCGGCTAAACCATCTGAAATATCAATCGCAGCATTCGCAATACCTCGAAGTTTCTGCCCAAGAGCCACTCTCGGCTGCGGACAATATAGCCGTTTCAACAATTTTTCCCGCTCGGTCTCAGAAACCGTTATTTGCCCTTTTAGCATCTGTAAAGCCGCACCGGCATCCCCTAGCGAACCGGTAACAAAAATCCAATCACCCTCTTTTGCTGCATCACGACGCAACGCTTCATTTTCCGGAACAAACCCATGAATCTGAACGCTTACACTTAAAGAACCTTGCGTCAAATCACCGCCAACTAAGCTAATGTGATATTGCTCTGCCAGTTCAAAAAAACCAGAACAAAAGCTTTCAATCCACACCTCATCCACTTTCGGGAGCGTTAAACATAACGTTGCCCAAGCGGGCTCTGCGCCCATAGCCGCCAAGTCACTCAAATTAACCGCTAAAGCCTTATGCCCCAAAAACTTAGGCGGCATATCTTGAAAAAAATGCACGCCGGAAACCAATGTATCAGTAGAAACTGCCAGCACCTGATCAACCGGCACTTTTAGCAAAGCGCTATCGTCGCCGATACCTAATATCACATCATCCCGCGCAACGCGCTGCTGATCAAAATACTTTTCAATAATGGAAAATTCATCTAAAGACATATCGAGTCCATTTGGCAAAAAAATATACAGAAAGATTTATCTTCTCCATAATTTAGGGCGAAAATGTAACTGCTCGGCGTACCGTGCTATTTTTTCAACATCTTTTATGATCTCAACGCAGACACGGCACGCCGTACCCCTACAATATGGAGAAGATACGAAAGATTGAAATATCGCATTCCTTTTGTTATTATGACATCAAATTAATAAATTAGTTAGGCAAGAAGCGCCTTAAATAAACGAGGCAAATGACGACGTGGTGGGCGAGATAGAAACAAAATATGATTCAGAAACTGAAATACGACAACCTCTCACACCAAAACCCAGAGGATCTGTTCAACAACAAGAAAAAACTCAAGCCGCCGAACCTAACGCTGCCAAACATTCACCCATAAGGTTTTTTACAACACGCCCAGCACGCCCAAGCCCATGCGACTCCGGAATTTTACCAGGAGAGATAACTTCAAGATTAATTAATATCACTTATCATATATAAGATTTTGCTATACCTTGCACATGGAAAAATCAAACATTAGCGGCAATTTCATCCTTCCGTAGTTTTTTTGCGACTTTGTCGAGAACGCCGTTGACATATTTGAAGCCGTCCGTGGCACCGAATTTCTTCGTTAATTCCAATGCTTCGTTAATGATGACGCGATAGGGAACATCGCATCGATCCGTTAGCTCGAAAATAGCTATACGCAAAACCGTTAACTCAATAGGCGTAAGCTCCTGCAAAGAACGATCCAGATAAGGCTGCATTTCTTTGTCCAGCTGATCCGCTGTTTTAGCAACACCACGCAGCAGCGAGCAAAAATACTCACTGTCTACGCGTTTAAAATCGTTGCCCTCTATAAATTGAATTTCAAGCTTTGCAATATCTGAACCGGATAATAACCATTCATATAAAGCTTGTAACGCATAAATACGTGCTTTATGTCGAGCAGAAGGCTTCAAAACAAAACTACCTCTCTTAATTAAAAAGCGTACACGGGAAATTTTTTGCACAAATCGGCTACTTTAGCTTTAACGCTAGACGTAACATTAGCATCTCCCATATTGTCAAGAATATCGCAAATCCAATTGGCTAATTCACGACATTCCGCCTCTTTGAATCCGCGCGTTGTACAAGCCGGACTACCAATTCTTAAACCGCTTGTCACAAAAGGCGATCGCGGATCGTTTGGCACACTATTTTTATTAACCGTTATATTAGCTTGCGCTAATGCATTTTCAGCATCTTTACCGGTAATATCTTTATCAATTAAATCCACTAAAAATAAGTGATCCTTTGTGCCGCCTGATACGATTTTATAGCCCCGCTCCATCATAGCATCCGCCAAAGCAGATGCATTCTTTAAGACTTGCTCTTGGTAAGATTTAAAGCCCGGCTCCATCGCTTCTTTGAATGCCACAGCTTTAGCCGCAATAACATGCATTAAAGGACCGCCTTGATTCCCCGGGAAAACCGCAGAATTTAGTTTCTTTTCAATCTCTGGATTGGCTTTGGCTAAAATCAAGCCGCTTCGAGGACCGCGTAAAGTTTTATGCGTTGTCGTTGTGGTAACATCAGCAATGTTGACAGGAGAAGGATAAAGACCAACCGCAACCAAACCTGCAACGTGTGCCATATCCACTAAAAAGTATGCGCCGACGCTGTCGGCAATATCGCGAAAACGCTGCCAGTCAATAATTTGAGAATAAGCTGAAAAACCGGCAATAATAAGCTTTGGCTTATGTTCCTTTGCTAATGCTTCAACTTGATCATAATCAATCAGCTGAGTTTCAGGATCCAAACCGTATTGTACGGCCTTATAGATTTTTCCAGAAAAATTCACACTTGTACCATGCGTCAAGTGACCGCCATGCGCTAAACTCATACCTAAAATCGTATCACCCGGATTGATTAAAGCCATATATGCCGCAGCATTAGCTTGTGAACCTGAATGCGGCTGAACATTGGCATAAGCAGCGCCAAATAAAGCTTTAGCCCGATCTATCGCCAACTGTTCCGCAATATCAACAAACTCACAACCGCCATAATAACGCTTACGAGGATAACCCTCAGCGTACTTATTTGTTAAGACGGATCCTTGAGCCTCAAGCACACGCGGACTGGTATAATTTTCCGAGGCAATAAGCTCTATATGATCTTCTTGCCGCTGCCTTTCTCCTTTTATAGCTGCTGATAATTCCTCATCAAAACCATTAATTTTCATATCACGAGAATACATATTCATACTCCTTCTCCTTCTGTTAAAATTAAAAACATTATTACTTGAAATTTAAACCGAAAATTTCGAGCTTCTTATTCTAAAACTATCCTGTCTAAAAAAATATTCAAACGAGACATCTACGGGTAAATCTATCACGGGAATACCGCATAAACTTAACTTACAATAGCCTCAAGGCTTCCTAGGAAAATTCCGGATCCAAAACAGTATATTTGATCAGCAGACATAGTAATATCATACTGCAAGATACTCACACAAAGTGTGGCTTGAGATTATAACGCTTTATATAAACGATGTCATGAAAACCATGCATATTTGTAAAATTTTTTTTCCTCCCCCCATCCTCTTATACGGCAGTCTTATTCCCTGCATCGTTATCATCGGGTTCTGGGCGCAATACCACGGTCTTTTTTTAGCTGGGATGTCAGAGCTGGCTGATGCACGCCACAAAACGCTTGCTAAAAGGCAGAAATTACTACACAGACTTTTTTGAGCCAAACCCGCCAATAATACTATACCTATATATTCCACCCGTATGGCTTGCCGGCTTATTTCATGTCAGATTTATGATCAGCTTAAGAATTTATGTTTTCTTTATCACCATTATATCTCTGCTGTTATGCTGCTTCTTTATAAACAAAATCTTTATCTCTGAACAAAGATTTGGATATTTTTTATTGTCAATACTAGCGCTCTTGTTTATTTAGCTGCCGGCATATGAATTCGGACAACGCGGGCATCTTATGCTCTTACTGATAATGCCATATATCCTTTTGACAATATTAAGGGTAAGAAATGAAAAATTTCATTTTGGCACTTTAGATGCCTTTTTAAAAGGCGGGGTCCAGACCATTAACCTACGCATTTTTACAAAGTTTTGACGTGTACAAAAATAAATTAATAAAAAAGCAGCGCGAAGCAATTCAGCGCCTCAACCCTTTTTGTATTGTAAAAAGAATTAATTTAGACAATTTACCCACTCAATTCTGCATAGAGCCAATTTTTCCGCTTAATTTTGTCGCATAAAACGCTTTTACAAATTCAGCTAATTTCTTTTGTTCAATAGCTTTTCGTAAACCCACCATTAAAGTTTGATAGTAATGTAAATTATGAATGGTATTTAATCGTGCGCCTAAAATTTCTTTGCTGCGATCAAGATGATGCAAATAAGCTCTGGAATAATTGCGGCAAGTATAACAAGAACATTCTGGATCAAGCGAAGCGGTATCATTTTTATAACAACTATTGCGAATTCTTACAATTCCTTGTGAAGTAAATAAATGACCGTTTCTAGCATTGCGCGTCGGCATCACACAATCAAACATATCAATTCCGCGCAGCACTCCCTCGACCAAATCTTCCGGTTTGCCCACTCCCATTAAATAACGCGGTCTATCTTGCGGCATGATAGGCGCTAACTCATCCAACACACGAAACATGTCCTCTTTCGGCTCCCCAACAGATAATCCACCAACAGCATATCCGTCAAAACCAACATCAACTAATCCTTCCAAAGATTGTCGCCGCAAATCCGCATAAACACAGCCCTGCACAATTCCAAATAAAGCAGAAGGATTCCCCGCATGCGCTTCTTTACTTCGTTTTGCCCATCGCAAAGACATCTCCATAGAGTTTTTTGCAACTTCATGCGCGGCCGGATAAGGGGTACACTCATCCAAAACCATCACAATATCAGATCCCAAATCACGCTGAACCTGCATAGAACGTTCCGGATCCAGAAAAATCATAGCGCCGTCTATAGGCGAACGAAAATGAACGCCATTTTCAGTGATTTTACGAATATCTGCCAAACTAAAAACTTGAAAACCGCCAGAATCAGTTAACATTGGTCCGGCCCAACGACAAAAATCATGCAAGTCTCCATGTGCTTTAATAATTTCTGTCCCAGGTCGTAACATTAAATGAAAAGTGTTGCCTAAAATAATTTGTGCGCCGGTTTCTTTGACCTCTTCCACCGTCATCGCCTTAACCGTACCGTTCGTCCCAACCGGCATAAACGCCGGCGTTTCAACAACACCACGATCAAAAGTCATTCGACCTCGCCGCGCTAATCCGTGTTTTTCGATCAATTCAAATTTCATAATATCCTCATAACGAACGAGGATTACGCAGCATCAAAGCTAAAATACCACCGATAAAAATACAAATAGGCAATATCCAAAAAGCATGCTGATAATCACCAACAGAATAAATTCGTATATTATTCCGCATAACGCCCCGCCAAGCCAAATCAAATAATTTGCCGATTAACGGCTGAAATATCATTCCTCCAGCCATAATGATTAAATTGGTAAACGCTATGGACGTAGCTGCTACATATGTCGGATTATTTTCACGACTTACCGCAAAACAAATTACTTCGACACTCGAAAATAAACCAAATAAAAATAATAAACCGGATAATAAAACCGGTGATATATTTGCCGGTTTGTAAATGATAATGCTAAGCGTGATAGCCGCAAGAAAACTGCCGATAACAAGCGGCAAACGCCTCGTTCCGCTAAGATCGGAAATCCATCCGTTTAACGGAGCGCCGACAAACCAGCCAATAAATATAAAAGAACAAGTAAAAGCTGCTTTTGTCGTAGATAATTTATAAACACTATGTAAAAAAGGAATACCCCATAATTCTGCAACAACCGACAAAGAAAGATATAACATACAACCGACTATACCAGACTGATGTGTCAACACTTTTTTGGACACGATTTTTTAAAAATTTTGAGCTTTTTC
>CBDVDN010000049.1:0-8168 GCA_965372775.1 uncultured Gammaproteobacteria bacterium | reverse complement strand
TGGATAATTGTGATTCTGCGTTACAACTTTCATAACAGTAGTTATAACACAAGGGGAAACAAAAAATCAGAACTGCTTTTTTTGGTTTTTTATCAAAAGGTTGGAAGAGAGATTAACTTAGCCCTGCCAAATTAACCAAGCCAGACAAAAAACATCAATCAGATAAAAGCGTTATTATCATAAAAGATTAATTTTGGTAACAGGAAAAATAAATGATGTGCTGGTATATTCGGGAATTAGCGTTGATACCAAACAGGGGGGGGTGTAGGGGGCAGCCCTTGCGGCTACCCTTATTGGATGAAAGCAATGATGTGGGCGACCGCAAGGGTCGCCCCTACAAATATGGTGAAATAATATGGCGCGCAAGTTGAATGGAAAAGGTATCATCGCAAAATCCTTGAGGTCAGGTGTTCTAAATCTAGGATAATCGGTCTTATTGAAAGAAATAGACATTAATCCGCTTCAAAAAAGAATATGCTCTGTAAACAGTTTTTTTGCCTCTGATATGACTCATCGGAATGATTATGTCGAGGAACATGCATTTATGGTCTGTCGGGGAATAAAGGTTAACTTATACCTGCCATCTGTGCATTAGATGGGGAAGTTATTTCATGCACGTTCCTTGTGTAATTCGACAAAAAAATAAAGGCGTCATGGCAAAACACATCACAAAAAACAAAAAGCACCAAAAACAGGCAAAAAAGTCACTTTTTTACATAAAATACAGTATTTTTCTCCTAAATTATTTCCAAACATATCTCATTATGATATCTTTACATAGTTTATCTTAACGCTTAGCGTATTTATCCTTCGGATAATTCACTAAACATTGGGTAATATTTATTTTATTAACATGAGGAAATTGCAATGTCCCCTAAGAAATCTACTGTTAAAAAGCGGAAACCCGCTGTAAAAGCCAAAGCCCGAAAAGCACCTATCAAAAAGAAAAAGGTCGTGAAAGCCAAAGCTAAGAAAGTTGTTGCTAAAAAAGTAACTGCTGTTAAAAAAGCCCCGAAAATAGCCTTAGTAACAGGTAAAATTTGGACCAAAACAGAAATACGTAAAATGATCGCCGCACATACCGGCATCACAACAAAACAAGTTGGTGAAGTGTTTTCTGTTTTATCCAACATCATCGCTAACCACCTTAAAAAAGGTGCTATTGGTGAGATAAAATTGGAAGGCTTGTTGAAGGTAACTAAAGCTCACAAACCAGCTAAGAAAGCACGTAAAGGAATTAATCCTTTCACTGGGGAAGAAACTATGTTTAAAGCAAAACCAGCGCATAATGTCATAAAAGTTAGAGCGTTGAAAAAACTTAAAGAAATGGTTTAAACCCTAGTATCGCTATAAATAAAGGCGGTCACCTTGTGTTGTCCGCCTTTTTTATTTTTCATTCATAAATTAGAGATCAAACAAAATATTTACAAAAAAAATTTAACCTTATTTTTATCAGCCTTATTCAAATTTTCTCCAACAGAAATTTTCGTTACTATCCCCCGAAAAATCGAACAAAAAAACGTAGTGTTCTGTCAATTCATGATTTTAGGATACAATGATTGTAGATATTCGGTTAACCCGCCAATCATCATTAAAGAATCCACCGTCTAAGAAGGTGGATTCTTTAATTTTCCTGTCACCAAAATTAATCTTTTATGATAATAACGCTTTTATCTGATTGCTGTTTTTTGTCTAGCTTGGTTAATTTGGTATCTGGAAAAAATATAACAGAAGTCAGGTACTCTGAAGTTGTTTTTTGATTGAAGAACGTTCAAAAATTTGACAGGATAAAATTTTGACGCGCGCAAGCGCTGCGAAGCGGTGAAACACATGGACGTATTTCATCCAAGATACCTGTCAGATGGGATGTTAGATGCGGGAGTTATTTCGTGTACGTTCCTAAGCAATGACAAAAAAAGCGGATTGCAACATTCCCTTGTTATGCCAATTCCAACCTAACAACTTCAGCCAAATCCTCAACAACAGACGAGATCAATGTTTCATCACGTCCTTCTGCCATAACCCGCATGACTGGCTCTGTTCCCGAAGCACGAAGTAAAACCCGCCCATCAGTCTTCAATTTTCTTTCGGCAGATTTAATTGCAGTTTGTATTTTTTCAGATTGACTAATATCTTTCGATTTTCCCACACGCACATTTATTAATTTTTGCGGTAATTTTTGCACACCAGACTTTAATTCAGCCAATGACTTCTCGGCTGTCACCATAGCAGTTAAAACTTGTAAAGCGGCAATAATACCGTCTCCAGTCGTCATAACGTCCATACAAATAATATGTCCAGAAGATTCTCCGCCAAGCATCCAGCCCTGTTTTAACAATGACTCCAACACATAACGATCGCCGACTTTTGCACGAACGAAATCAACGCCTAAATCACGCAGCGCAAGCTCTAACCCTAAATTGCTCATCACAGTTCCAACGACGCCGCCTCGAAGCCGATCGTTAGCGCGCATATAATTTGCCATAACAAATAATAATTCATCGCCGCAAACGATTTCGCCTTGATGATCTACCATAATCAAGCGATCGCCATCACCATCCAACGCAATACCAACATCAGCTTTTTCCATTAACACTATTTTACGTAATGTTTCTGGATGCGTTGCGCCGCAGCGATCATTGATATTTAAACCGTCTGGATCAACAGACAATTCACATACTTCAGCACCTAATTCCCGAAAAATATTCGGTGCTACGTGATAAGTAGCTCCATTCGCACAATCAATAACGATCTTAAGTCCTTTCAAAGATAACCCTGATGGAATGGTACTTTTGCAAAATTCAATATATCTTCCAGGCGCATCTACAACACGAACAGCCTTACCTAATCGATCTGAAGGAACTGTTGTCATGGGCTGATCAAGCTGCTGTTCAATTCTCAGCTCTATTTCATCAGGTAATTTTCTGCCATCTATCGAGAAAAACTTAATGCCGTTATCATGATAAGAATTATGTGAGGCACTAATAACAACTCCAGCTTGAGCGCGCAAAGTACGCGTTAAATAAGCAACGGCGGGTGTCGGCATAGGTCCCAGCAACCGACTGTTGATTCCGGCTGCGGAAAATCCAGCCTCTAATGCCGATTCAAACATATAACCAGAAATTCGCGTATCTTTTCCAATTAAAACTTGATTGTTTTTGCCTTCTTGAGCCAGCACACATCCGGCAGCCCAACCTAATTTCAAAATAAAATCCGGCGTAATCGGAAATTCTCCAACACACCCGCGAACACCGTCTGTCCCAAAATATTTTCGTTTTGTCACCATCTCAATCTTCAACCTTTTCAGATGTCGCTTTTGTTTTTTTTGTTTTTCGTTTAGATTTGGGTTTGGATTCAGGTTCTAATTCAGATTTTGGCGCTACTTCAGGAATATCTTCCGGTTCTCGCGGTGTTTTCCCCGACATCAAATCATCAATCTGATCAGAATCCAGCGTTTCATATTTTACCAAAGCATCAGCCATCGTATGTAATATATCAATATTTTCTTCCAATACGTCCTGCGCACGCTTGTAATTTCTATCAACAACTGCCCGCACTTCTTCATCAATTTTCTGTGCGGTGCTTTCAGACAATTCTTTATGCCGCATAACAAGCGATTGTCCAAGAAAAACTTCCCCTTGATCTTCACCATAAACCAAAGGACCAAGCTTTTCAGATAATCCCCACTGCGTTACCATATTACGCGCAAGTTCTGTTGAATTCTTAATGTCATCCGAAGCTCCTGTTGTTATTTTTTCCGAACCAAAAATAAGCATTTCCGCAATACGACCGCCAAATAAGGTCGCAATTTGACTTTCAATTCGCTGCTTTGATATATTATAACGATCTCTTTCCGGTAAAAACATCGTAACGCCCAATGCACGACCGCGCGGAATAATCGAAACTTTATAGACTGGATCATGATCCGGCATTAATCGTCCAACAATCGTATGCCCTGCTTCATGATAGGCCGTTAATTTTCTTTCTTCTTCTGTCATCACCATCGAACGCCGTTCTGCGCCCATTAAAATTTTATCTTTTGCTTTTTCAAGCGCTGACATATCAACTTCACGTTTATTATCTCGTGCCGCAATTAACGCAGCCTCATTAATTAAATTAGCTAAGTCAGCGCCTGAAAATCCGGGCGTACCTCGAGCGATTTTTACCACATTTACATCTGATGCAATCGGAACGGATTTTAAATGAACCTTTATGATTTGTTCTCGTCCGCGAATATCCGGCAAAGGCAAAACGACTTGTCTATCAAAACGTCCAGGACGCAATAAGGCTGGATCCAAAACATCCGGTCTATTCGTTGCAGCTAAAACAATAACGCCTTCCTTTCCTTCAAATCCGTCCATCTCCACTAACAATTGATTTAAAGTTTGCTCCCGCTCATCGTGTCCGCCGCCCATACCCGCACCGCGATGTCTTCCAACTGCATCAAGCTCATCAATAAAAATAATGCAAGGTGCTTGTTTTTTTGCCTGCTCAAACATATCACGTACTCTTGAAGCGCCGACGCCAACAAACATCTCAACAAAATCCGAACCTGAAATACTAAAGAAAGGAACTTTTGCTTCACCAGCAACTGCCTTTGCTAATAAAGTCTTACCTGTCCCAGGAGCTCCAACAAGTAAAACACCTCGCGGAATGCGACCGCCTAATTTTTGGAATTTACCCGGATCTCGTAAAAACTCAACAAGCTCTGTCACATCTTCTTTCGCTTCATCACAACCTGCAACATCAGCAAAAGTTATTTTAACCTGCCCCTCACTCACCAAACGAGCTCGGCTGCGTCCAAACGAAAAAGCGCCGCCGCGACCTCCACCCGCCTGCTGTCTTAAAATATAAATCCAAATACCTATCAGCAAAACCATAGGAAACCAAGAAATCAGTATTTGTAGCAAGAAGCTCCTCTTTGCTGGTGGCTTACCAGAGACCTCAATACCTTTTTTAAGCAAAGTTGAAACCAAAGCAGGATCACTAGCTGGAATATAAGATACAAATCGTTTATTATTGCGCATTAATCCCATAATACTATTTTGTTCAATCGTAACTGAAGCAATATTTCCCGTACCAACTTCTTTCATAAATTGCGTATACGTTAATTTTTGATGTGTTGCTTGACGGGTACCTAAAGCATTAAATAATGTAATTAAAATAAGCGCAATAATGACCCAAAAAAACAAATTCTTTAATAAATCTTTTTTCAACTTTTAATCCTCACTATGATAGGAAATAGGGGTTAGGAATCAGGAAAAACATACCCATTATTTCCGTATTCAGAGCGTATCATATACCTATTGCCACTGAATTTTCAAATTTTACTTCTACACATGGATCAAAAAATGTACCATTTACCTTCTTATACCTCGCGCGGTCATAATTTGAGGAATTTTAGCACCGTTATTTTTTGCCCTGCGCTACGTTTAAATCGCGTGGAATAGTAAGATTCGTAGGTTGGGTTAAGCATAAAGGAATTAGAAAATTTTTCAAAACCACCGGTTTACAAGGATTTAGGAAATTTTTAAAAATCGTCATGCAAGCGCAGCCCAACAAAAAATGAATTGTTGGGTTGCACTTGCATGACGATTTGAATTTTTTCATAGAACATACAAAAATGGTTATTAATACCATTTTTTATGTTTCTCTATGCTTAACCCAACCTACTAATCTGATCTGGACACGGCACACCGTGTCTCTACAATATGGAAAAGATCCATTTACTTTCTATCATCCGTCTTCAATCTTCCGAATGCTAATAAATAAAGCTCGCGGGATCTGGAACGAGAAGATTGCGGTTTGCGGATGACGACTCGCGAAAATTGCGATCGCAAGGTTTTGAGATAGGCATCGAAATCTTCACCCTGAAATACTTTAACAAGAAAATCGCCGTTTGGCACTAAAACTCGACAAGCAAAATCTAAGGCCAATTCTGCTAAATACATCTCACGCGCCTGATCTACTGCTTTAATCCCGCTAATATTCGGTGCCATATCGGACATGACTAAATCGACGCCTTTTCCTTCTAGCTTTGAAAGCAATGCATTAAATACATGCTTTCCCCGAAAATCTCCTTGAATAAACTCAACGCCAGAAATGGGATCCATCAGTAAAATATCCAAAGCAAATATACGTCCGCTATGATTTAACCATTTTGCTGCCATTTGCGACCAGCCGCCTGGTGCCGCACCTAAATCCACAATGATCATATTTGGCTTAATCAAGTGATCTGATTTTTGAATATCAATGAGTTTACAAGCAGCTCTGCTTCGATAACCTAACTGTTGCGCTTCTTTCACATATTTATCTGAAAAATGTTCTTTCAACCACTTTTTACTGCTTTTTGAGTGTGACATTGTTATTTATATATATTTTATTTCTATAATTTCGTAATCAGCCTGTCCGCAGGGTGTTGCAACTATAACCTCCTCGCCTTCCTGCTTGCCTATTATAGCTCTTGCAATGGGAGAACTAACAGAAATCTTACCTTCTCGAACATTAGCTTCATCATCACCGACAATTTGATAAGTAACCTTTGTATCGGTATCCAAATTAATTAAAACAACCGTGCTGCCAAAAACTATTTTTCCATGATCAGGTATTTTAGTAATATCAATAACTTGCGCGCAAGATAACTTTGCTTCAACATCCGCAATACGCCCTTCGATAAAGCTTTGCTGTTCACGCGCAGCATGATATTCAGCATTTTCTTTTAAATCGCCATGCGCCCGCGCTTCGGCAATTGCCTGAATCACTGCAGGACGCTCTACCTGCTTTAACCTTTGCAATTCTTCTCTCAAGACTTCAGCGCCTTTAACAGTCATTGGAACTCGATCCATCATTTTTCATATCCCTCTCATCACGTTTTTAATTTATCAAAAAACTGTTTAACATTATTAAGCCACGAACCAGATTTCGGGCTATGGTCGATATTATCTTTCGCTAAAGATTGGGCAAAATCATCTAAAAAAAACTTTTGCTGTTTATTCAATTGAACTGGCGTTTCAACAATAACTCGACACAATATATCTCCTTTTGCTCCGCCGCGAACCGGCTTAACACCTTTTCCGCGAAATCTAAAAACTTTCCCTGTTTGTGTTTCGGGAGGAACCTTTAATTTAAGGCGTCCTTCCAGCGTCGGTGTTTCGATCTCACCGCCTAGCGCCGCCGTAACAAAGCTAATCGGGACATCACAATATAAATCATTTGCTCTGCGCGTAAATAATGAATGCGGGGCAACTTGTACCTCAACATATAGATCACCTGTCGAACCACCCTGCAAACCAGCTTCACCTTCTCCAGACAAACGAATGCGATCACCAGAATCAACTCCAGCAGGTATCTTAACAGATAAAGTTTTTGTTTTTCTAGCACGTCCCTGCCCGCTGCACACTGCACATGGATCTGAAATCATTTGCCCTCTTCCATGACAGGCTGGACAAGTTTGCTGAACAATAAACATTCCTTGCCGCATTCTGACTTGCCCTGTTCCGCCGCACTGCGAACATGACATCGGTGAACTGCCTTTTTTTGCACCCGAACCACCGCATTCTTCACAAACGGCAAATGTTGTAATATTGATTTTTTTCGTAACGCCTTTTACAGCCTCTTCAAGAGGAATAGACATAGAATAGCGTAAATCTGCGCCGGGCTGCCCATGAGCCTGTCTTGCTCCACGACCGCGACCTCCGCCAAAAATATCGCCGAAAACATCACCAATATCACCGAACATATCTTCAAAATTAAAGCCGGCGCCCGCACCGCCAAAGCCACCAAAACCAGCTGCCTGATCTACGCCCGCATGTCCGAATTGATCATAAGCTGTTCGACGCTGACTATTAGATAAAACGTCATACGCTTCTTTAATTGTTTTGAACTGCTCTTCTGACTCTTTATCACCAGCATTTCTGTCCGGATGATATTTCATTGCCAGACGACGATAGGCTTTTTTCAGTTCTGCATCACTGGCTGTTTTATCAACCCCGAGTACTTCGTAAAAATCTCTTTTGGACATAATTTATCTTTTAAAATTGAGTGGGCTATAAACCAGAAAACACAGGGTGGAGAATCCCCCATCCTGTGTTTCATCGTGTCAACTTTTACTCAGTCAACATTGAAGAGTTCAGTCTAAGACTTAATTTATTTCTTAGAGTCTTCAACTT
>CBDVDN010000048.1:0-8207 GCA_965372775.1 uncultured Gammaproteobacteria bacterium | reverse complement strand
AATTATTTTCGAATTTGCAATTTTGTTGTAAATATTCGTTTAACCCGTTATTGTAAAATTTATATGGCAACCCTTGCGGTCGCCCAAAAGGGCAGCCGCAAGGGCCGCCCCTACATTTTTTCCTATATGTTTTTAACCTTGATTCCACCGCCTTTTTAATGCACAATGCCGCAATGTCAAATTTAAGTCCTTTATCGCCAAAAATACCGCAAAAAACACCAGGGCATCTCGACTGGGGATCGTTGTACGACAGTGCGACCGGCTTAGCAATTGCAAACTCGGCACAAACCCATACCGGCATAACACTTATCATTACGAAAGATACGCTGTCCGCCAATCAGCTCGAACGAGAGATCAAATTCTTTTATTCATCAAAAGCAGACAGCCCGTTCCCCATATTAAACTTTCCGGATTGGGAAACACTGCCTTACGATACCTTTTCTCCTCATCAAGACATTATTTCTCAACGCCTAAAAACACTCAGCCAGCTTCCAACACTTAAACACGGCATCTTAATTCTCTCAATTAATACGCTCATGCATCGTATTGCACCGCGAGAATACTTAAGCCAACACAGTTTAGCGCTAACTATCAAACAAAACATTGACTTAAACAATTTTCGCCATGAATTAGAAAAAAGCGGTTATCACTACGTCTCGCAAGTTGTCGATTATGGAGAATTTTCCGTACGCGGCTCGATTATTGATTTATATCCGATGGGATCAGATTATCCTTACCGAATAGATATATTTGATGATGAAATCGACAGCATTCGCACATTTAATCCAGACTCACAGCAATCTATTCAAAAAATCGATCAAATTGCGTTATTACCCGCTCAAGAATTTCCCTTAACTGATAAAGCCATTGATTTATTCCGTCAAAAATGGCGTGAAAATTTTTCTGGCAACCCTTTGGAATGCCCAATATATCAAGATATAAGCGATGCGCTTTCATCCGCCGGCATTGAATACTATATCCCTTTATTTTTTGATCATACATCCAGCCTATTAGACTATTTGCCTGCTAATACTTTAATCATCCGCCATGCGAACATTCAAGATAAAGCAAACCAATTCTGGCAAGACATTCAAACACGCTATGAATCCTTACGTCATGACATTAGACGCCCTATTCTGCCGCCGAATGACCTTTTTATTCCAGAAGCAGAGCTATTTTCCAAACTTAAAGCATTTTCTCAAATTCGCCTGCAACATACTGATATTAAATTCAAAACAGGAAAATGCGCCTACGCAACACAAGCGCCGCCTGTACTCGATATTGATCATAAAGCCAAACAGCCGCTGCAAAAATTACAAGACTTTCTAACGCATTATTCAGGACGAATTTTATTTGCCGTTGAAACGACTGGCAGGCGCGAAGCTTTATTGAATTTACTCAATACAATTTCACTACGCCCAAAACTCGTTCAAACATGGCATAAATTTTTAGAAATATCTGATGAAATCTGCATAGCCGTTGCGCCGCTAGATTCCGGACTAAACTGTCTTGATCCAACATTCGTTATCATCACTGAAAGTCAATTATTTGGACAGCGTATTCTTCAGCGCAGACGCCGTAAAAAAATAAAACAAGACACAGATGCAATAATCAACAATTTAACAGAATTACACATCGGCGACCCAGTCGTTCATATTGATCACGGCGTCGGACGATTCATTGGATTGCAAACTATTTCGATCGGCGATCAAACAGATGAATACCTAACACTACAATATGCGGACAATGATAAACTCTACGTTCCTATTTCCTCATTAGATTTGATCAGCCGATACAGTAGCGGAGACATTGAACACGCGCCCCTACACAAACTTGGCGGCAAACAATGGGATAAAATCAAGCGCAAAGCGGCAGAAAAAGTTCACGACGCGGCTGCAGAACTTTTAGCAATTTATGCCTCGCGCGCTGCAAGACTTGGACACGCCTTTCAAGAACCAGATCAGCAATATTTAGCTTTTGCGGCAAACTTCCCATTTGAAGAAACGCCGGATCAAGAAACCGCCATTCAGCAAGTACTCAATGACATGCGTTCAGAAAAACCTATGGACAGACTGATTTGTGGCGATGTTGGATTTGGGAAAACTGAAGTCGCAATGCGGGCAGCGTTTTTGGCTGTACAAGATAACAAACAAGTTGCGATACTCGTCCCAACGACATTACTCGCGCAACAGCATTACGAAACGTTCAAAGATCGATTTGCCGACTGGCCGATCAATATTGCCCTTTTATCTCGTTTTCGTTCGCCAAAAGAACAAAAACAAATATTAGAACAATTAAAAAATCATCAGGCAGACATTGTCATCGGCACACATAAACTACTGCAAAAAGATATCGCCTTCGACCAACTTGGATTATTGATTATTGATGAAGAACACCGATTCGGCGTACGTCAAAAAGAACGCTTAAAAGCTTACCGCACTGAAGTCGATATCTTAACGCTGACTGCCACACCCATTCCGCGCACGCTCAACATGACATTTTCCGGCATTCGAGATTTGTCGATTATCGCAACACCGCCTGAGCGCCGACTATCTGTCAAAACATTTGTACAAAAACATAACACACATACAATTAAAGAAGCAATCTTACGAGAAATTCTGCGTGGCGGACAAGTCTATTTTCTGCATAATAATGTCAAAACTATTGCAGCTATCGCAAGAGACTTAGAACAACTTGTACCTGAAGCAAGAATCGGCATTGCGCACGGTCAAATGCCGGAACGTGACCTCGAACGCATCATGGCAGACTTTTATCACCGCCGCTTTAATGTTTTAGTCTGTACAACAATCATCGAAAGCGGCATCGATATTCCGTCTGCCAACACAATTATCATTAACCGCGCAGACAAATTCGGCTTAGCGCAGCTTCATCAGCTTCGCGGACGTGTTGGACGCTCTCATCATCAGGCTTATGCCTATCTTTTCATTCCAGAAGAAGGCGCTATAACAAAAGATGCAGAAAAACGGCTCGATGCAGTTGCTTCTTTAGAAGACTTAGGCATCGGTTTTACGCTTGCCACACATGATATGGAAATCCGCGGAACGGGTGAATTACTGGGAGAAGAACAAAGCGGACACATTCAAGAAATCGGCTTTACGCTTTATATGGAAATGTTAGAACGTGCCGTCAAATCCTTAAAAAAAGGCAAACAAATTGATTTTGGTAACCCAATTGAGCGCGGTGTCGAAGTTGACTTATCGATTCCAGCTTTAATTCCAGAAGACTATCTGCCGGACGTTCACATGCGGCTGATACTCTATAAACGAATTGCCGGCGCAAAAAATCATACGGAACTTGACGATCTTCGAGTAGAAATGATTGATCGATTTGGGCTCCTACCACCACCAACAAAAAATCTATTTCAAATCGCCGATTTAAAGCTAAAAGCAGCACCGCTCGGCATCAAAAAAATCGAAGCCGGCGCAAAATACGGATACATTGAATTCGGCGAACGCCCAAATGTCAACCCAACAACAATCATAAAACTCATTCAAACCGAACCAGACAAATACAAACTCGAAGGTACAACACGATTAAGATTTCCAATGAATGTAGAAAATGATAATACAAAAATTCAATCGGCAGAAAAAACCATAACGTTAATAATGATGATGCCTAATCAGAAAAGATAATAAAATTATTTTATGATGATAAGCTCCGCTGTTTGGCGTATTTTTCCTGCTGTAGTCCTTGCGGCACCTCTCCTAAACGCTTTTTAGATGAACAAATCTTTGTTCTTGCTCTCCAAACGACTTTTTCCTAATTTTACATGCTGGCAGGAAACGAACCAACCGCAGTATCTTCTAAATCTTTTAACTCACTACCGCTATATTGCTTCGTTTCAAGATGTCCAGTACGAGACTGCCCTTGCTGACCAAAGAAAGACAAAAGCTGAGCCCAACTCAAAAATATAGGTCCGGTTTTCGGTTAAATTTTCTCGTGTGGCTAAAGATATTCCAGAAATCTTAGATTTTTCGGCACGTTCCTGAAATTTTTAAAATATTTTTTTGAAGGCTCATGCCACTAAATCAAAATCATGACCAAATGGGACAGGCTCTAGACTAGGCGTCCATAGAAAACATATTTCTCTAGACTGCGGGAGAAGGCTATTTTCTTTTTCTTCTTGTTCGCAAGGAAGTTTCCCGGCAATTTCTAAAATTTCAGAAAATAATTTTTTTAATTTTTCTTTAGCCATTTTTTTCACCTCTTTTTCTTTTAATATTTGTTATATTTAGTAAAATTGCTCTACCTATTAAAACAATAGGTGGACAAAATTTATTTTCCGACAATGTACTATGAAATTTTTAAAAGCCAACAACTTTAATGATTTGTTTTTGACCGCTCCAATCTTGGGTAAAATAACCTGCATCTCACATGCTTAAATAAAAATTTGTTTTGCTCCTTACTCAACCTCATGTAAAATACTGAAATTCGATCTTAGTTCAGAAAAATAGGAACACAGACAAATGACAAAAACACTCGGCATATGTTTTGGCGCATCAACCATTCAATGTCTGATGCTGCTTAACGATTCAGCCAGTCAAACAACAATATACTTCGATAGAATTACTCACGAAGGCAATCCAAAAAAAGCATTATTTGATCACTTATCATCACTCAATCTATCTGAAATCGATAAAATTGCTGTAACCGGCAGAAACTTTAGAAAAAATGTCAATCTCACTTCTATTTCTGAAGCAGAAGCACTCGAATACGCCTTAAAAGCAGAATATCCAGACGGCGACTTTCCCGACCTCGTCATCAGCTCCGGCGGTGAAACACAGCTTATTTACAAAATCGGGCAAAAAGGAAACATTATCTCCGTTCATTCCGGTAATAAATGCGCTTCCGGTACCGGTGAATTCTTTCTTCAGCAAATCGGGCGCATGAATTTAACGATAGAAGAAGCCATTCAGTTTGCGTGTTCCGGAACACCTCACAAAATTGCCGGTCGATGCAGCGTATTCTGTAAAAGCGATTGCACGCATGCACTCAATAAAGGCGAACCTAAAGAAAATATTGCAGCCGGTCTCTGCACAATGATGGCTGATAAAGTATTTGAAATTATTAAAGACATGAAATGCGAAAAAGCCCTATTTATCGGCGGCGGCACGCTCAACCAAGCGCTTGTGGATATTTTGCGGCAGCGATTGCCAAAAGTAGATATTCCGAAGTTTGCAGCCGCATTTGAAGCTTACGGCACCGCTTTATGGGCAAACAAACACCCCTGTAAAATACTTCCGGACAATCTTGAAAACATTACCACTAAAGCCACCTCTTCATTTGAATTTTATCCGCCCTTATCTCAATCGGCTTCTCTTGTCACATTCAAAGAAAGTCAGCGAATAAGCTTGAATGATGCAGATATTTGTTTACTGGGATTAGATGTAGGTTCAACAACAACCAAAGCTGTACTAATGCATAAAGATAAAGAAAAAATCGCAGCTTCCGTCTATGTGCGCACAAACGGCAATCCAGTTGAAGCCTCAAAACAATGTTATGCAGCCATTCGAGAACAAATACAAAATACTCCGATCAGCATTGTCGGATTAGGTGTTACAGGGTCTGGCAGACAAATTGCCGCATTACATGCCTTAACCGACTGCATCATCAACGAAATTATTGCGCACGCAACAGCAGCAGCTTATTTTGATCCTGAAGTTGATACGATTTTTGAAATTGGCGGTCAAGATGCAAAATATACATACTTGTCCGGCAGCATACCATCCGACTATGCGATGAATGAAGCCTGCAGTGCTGGAACTGGCTCCTTTCTTGAAGAATCCGCAAAAGAATCATTAAATGTGTTAACTGAAATGATTGGAGCGCTTGCCTTACAAGGAAAAACTCCGCCGAACTTTACTGATCAATGCGCTGCATTTATTTCCAGCGACATTAAGCGCGCTAGTCAAGAAAACATCGGTAAAAATGATATCTTAGCGGGTCTTGTTTATTCTATTTGTCTAAATTACTTAAATAGAGTTAAAAAATCTCGTCCTATCGGCAAAAAAATATTTATGCAGGGCGGCGTCTGCTACAACAAAGCAGTACCAATCGCAATGGCTGCATTAATACAAACGCCTATTATTGTTCCGCCGGATCCCGGGTTAATGGGCGCTTTTGGTATTGCTTTAGAACTCAAAAAACAACAAAAATTAGGGCTGATTAAACAAACATCTATTGATCTAGATGAACTGATCAATAGACAAGCCGAAAATATCGGTAGTTTCACATGCGGCGGCGGAAAAGAAAAATGCGATAGAAAATGCGAAATTTCAAGAATTAAAATTCATGATGAAATTTATCCATTCGGCGGCGCATGTGATCTTTATTATAATAAACGACTTGGCAAATCTTCAAATGCGAGTGAATTTGATTACGTTGCTATTCGGCAAAATTTACTATTCAAAAAATATTTGGATTTTGTTATGCCAAGCAACGAGCCCTCACCCTATTCTGTCATTCCGGAAGGCGAGTCATGCGAGCCTATCCGGAATCCATTAATCAAAATACAAAAAAACCAACCCCAAAAAACCATCGGCATCATGCGCTCCTTCCTCACACATTCATTAGCTATTCTCTACTCTGAATTCTTCCATGAACTCGGATTTAAAGTCATTATATCTGATGAAATAGACCCTGCCGGTATTGCTCGAATTGAAGCGGCATTTTGCCTGCCTGTTGAATTAAGTCACGGAAATTTTTTAAACTTAATCAATCAAAATTTAGATTATATTTTTCTACCACATATTTTAGAACTTCCAACGCCTCATAAAACAGAAACATTTAGCAAACCGTGCGTATTCGTACAAGGAGAACCTTACTACTTAAAAACGACTTTTCGGAATGAAATCGCAGTCTCAAAAACAAAGCTTTTCTCTCCTACTCTAAAAATGACAAACGGCTATGAAGAAGCGGAAAAATCTTTTATTTCTATCACCAAAGAACTCAGCATCACAAAAAAACAAGCCAAAAACGCATTCAAAAAAGCCATCGAAAAACAAAAACAATTTGAAAAAGAACTTTTAGATTATGGCAAAAAAGCATTAACTTATCTGGATGCGCATCCAGATACTTTCGGTATCATCCTATTAGGACGCCCTTATAATGCTTTTGCCAGCGAAGCAAATATGGGTATTCCGCACAAAGTTGCTTCTCGAAACGTTATGATTATTCCATTAGATATGCTGCCGATTGATCGTTATTCAGTTGATAAAAAAATCTACTGGGCAATGGGTCAAAAAATTATGCTGGCTGCAAAAATGATAAAAGAACGAGAAAATTTATTCAGCTTTTATATCACCAACTTTTCCTGTGGTCCAGACTCTTTTGTGCTTGGATATTTTCGAGACTGCATGGGAAATAAGCCTTCATTAACCTTAGAACTCGATCAGCATACTGCCGATGCGGGTATTGATACGCGCATTGAAGCTGCACTGGACATTATGTGCACTCATCGTACAACACTAGCTGTTACTCACAAAAAAACTACTGATAAATTCACACCGGCATATGTTAAATACGGGAAAAAACCTATTATTGTCGCTTCAAACGGCAAGCAATATTCACTTCAAAGCAATCAAGTCGAAATGGTTTTTCCTTCTATGGGAAAACGAAGCACACAAGCAATTGCTGCATTATTCAAAGAACACAACATTACTTCGCACGCGCTGCCAATTCCAAACAAAAACATTCTACTCGAAGGAAAGAAAAACACGCTCTGTAAAGAATGTCTGCCGTACATCTTAACGACCGGCTCTTTCATGTCTTATTTAAAAACAAAAAAAGATTCATCCAAAGTAACGTTATTATTTATGCCAACTGGCGAAGGTCCTTGCCGCTTAGGACAATACTGCAAAGCGCTCGATCAAGTCATCATAAAAAACAAAATACCGAACGTTGCAGTCTTCTCATTAACAGATGAAAACGGCTATGCGGGACTTGGAAGCAGCATACTCATGCGCGCATGGCAAGGCATAATACTCTCAGATACTTTTAATGACATACACAGCATGCTCTCTGTTACGGCAAAAAACAAAAAACAAGCCTTAAAAGAATTAGATGATATCTGGCAGCAAGAAGTTTTGCGTTTTTTAGAAGGCAGACATTCAAAAAGTCTTTCTAAAGCACTATTCAACGTCAGCAAATGTCTTTCAAAAATTCCATTAAAACAAGATCCGCGCACT
>CBDVDN010000047.1:0-8231 GCA_965372775.1 uncultured Gammaproteobacteria bacterium | reverse complement strand
CGGTATTCTGCATATTGATGGTTTAAAAATCGGTGAAATATTTTTGTTCGGCAAAATTTTACCGAAATTTAAAGTAAATATTTACTATCTGTTAAGAATAATAAGTTTACGGGTGTTATAAAAAACGCGGTCAAATTATCCATTTCTCATCATCCCGCGGCTAAGTTCATCCCGCGATCAAGTAACAGGGTCACGTAGTCCAGGAATGACGGAGTTTAGTGAAATACTTTGCTGACTTTTTTAATCATCCATCAAGTATACAGTAAATTTTAGAAAAATGTTTCGATAGAGGTGAAAAAAATAGTTTTTTTACTATTGTGTGATTTTTAATGCCTATCTCAAAAGTGTCCGTGATTTCACAGGGATTACGCGATATTTCCCAAGGACTCCAAAAAACAAAGAATTAGGATTTGATTATGCTTTTAGCTCCCGTAAAGCATAAGGCAGCTTGTAAAAACAATCAGTTAGCAAGCTGACTTTCGGGCTATAAGCTTTATTTGGTGGTTTTACGGGAGCTAAAAGCATAATCAAACACTATAGCAATTGGGACAAAATTCAAACATCCATTTATTATCCCAAATCACAATCAAATGAGCCCACTGTGAGCCCGCTTATTTTGTGTTTATTAAAAAAACTAAACCTAACATTGATTTCTCATCCAACCGCATATACCATATGTCCAATCTGTCTATAAAGGACATTCTGGACATATGTCTAACTTTCAACAGTACATTAAATCTGTTCGCGCAAGCGGACGGTGTTATTTTAAATACCGTTCAAATCATGGTAACATAAGGTAACACTTTTATCGGGCATAATCCGCCTGAAAGGCAATAACCATAATGGTTTCAGGCAGTTTTTCAAAAACGAAGGTGTTACCATGATCTGAACGGTACCAGTTTTTGAACAGTTTTACGCTTTAGCCGGATAATTGCGTCTGAAGGATGCTTGTCCGCGAAACACGAGAAGTACGCAAATATTTTCGACAGAACCCTTTGCAGATCAAACATAGAATTGGTATTCAAAAACTTAAATCCGTTCACACTGCAATCGTCGCTTTAATTGTCGGATAATATTGATAATCCTTAAACTCAAAATTTTCAAACTTATAATCAAGAATAGAATCCGGTTTGCGTTTGATAATTAATTTCGGCAGCGGATAAGGCTTTCTGGACAATTGCTCAGCGACTTGTTCAAAATGGTTTAAATAAATATGGCAATCTCCACCTGTCCAAACAAAATCACCGACATCCAAATCACATTGCTGCGCTAACATATGCGTTAATAAAGAATAAGACGCAATATTAAACGGAACGCCTAAAAACGCATCTGCCGAACGCTGATATAACTGACAAGACAATTTATCATTCGCAACATAAAACTGAAACAGCATATGACAAGGCGGCAAAGCCATTTTAGACAATTCGCCAACATTCCAAGCATTAACGATTAATCGACGGGAATTCGGATTATTTTTAATATCATCAACAAGCTGACTAATCTGATCAATAACCGACCCATCCGCTGTCTTCCATGCCCGCCACTGTCTACCATAAACAGGACCCAGCTCGCCTTTTTCATCCGCCCATTCATTCCAAATGCGCACACCGTTTTCATTAAGATATTTAATATTAGTATCTCCGCTTAAAAACCATAACAGTTCATGAACAAGACTTTTAAGGTGCAGTTTTTTTGTGGTCATCAAGGGAAAACCATTCTCCAAAGGAAATCGCATTTGATAACCAAACAGACTAATAACACCTACGCCAGTACGATCAGATTTTTCAACACCCTTCTCACGAACAGTTTTTAAAAATTCAAGATATTGTTTCATTTCACTCCCCTCTCTTTTTTTTCACTCTACGATATGCAAACCACAAAACAAAAATACCGCCAACAATCATCGGAACAGACAATAACTGTCCCATCGTCAGCCATCCTCCAGCAATAAATCCTAATTGCGGATCCGGCTGCCTAAAAAACTCACATACCCATCTCAAACAGCCATAACCTAAAAGAAACAAACCAGACACTGCCATACGCGGTCTTTGTCGTGCTGAATACGTCCAAAGTATAATAAACAAAAAAACGCCTTCTAACAAAAACTCATAAATTGGAGAAGGATGACGAGGCAATGGGCCGCCTGCTGGGAAAACCATCGCCCAAGGCATATCCGTCACCCGCCCAAATAAATAACCATTAATAAAATTTCCCAAACGTCCAGCAGCCAACCCAATCGGCACAATCGGCGCTAAAAAATCCGTCATCGTAAAAACAGACTCGTTATTTCTCTTGCTCCACCACCAGAGCATAAATATAACACCTAACAAACCGCCATGAAATGACATACCGCCATCCCAGATTTTAAGAATAATCCACGGCGCATGAATAAAATTTGGGAGATTATAAAACAACATATAGCCGATTCGCGCACCGGCTATTACACCAACAGCAATAAAAAAAACAAGATCGCTAATTTGTGTCGACGTCCAGCCCGTATTAAATTTTTTAGCACGATATTTTATAAGCAGCCATCCAATCGCAAAACTAAACAAATACATCAAACCGTACCAATAAACTTTTAACGGTCCAACCTTAAATGCAATCGGATTAATATTTAGGTATGGAATCATATTTATTTTACCTTTCGTTCGTAGATTGGGCTAAGCGCCACATGACTAAAACAAAATTCTTTAATCTGCAATCTGATTTGATTTGTAAAAAATCTATAAAACTTCACATTAAGCGCAACCCAACCTACTGTGGCATCTCGCAAATTCGTATATGCAATGTTGGGGCACGCCCTTGCGGCGGCCCATTTGGGCGACCGCATGGGTCGCCTCTACTAATTTTTTAAAAAATCAAATTAATCCATCAAAACAAAAGCCGCAAACCCACAATAAATATAAATACGGCAAAAATACGTTTTAATAAATCCGTATTTGTACGCCCAGCAATTGCAGCACCTATAGGGGCAAATATAACGCTCACAACAGCGATACCTAAAACCGCCGGCCAATAAATATACCCTGTACTATAAGGAATATGCAAATTTGCACGATAACCCACTACAATAAAACTAATTACCCCTATAATTGCAATCGGCAGCGTACAAGCAGCGGTCGTACCTGATGCGCGACGTATTGAAAAATTACAATAAATCAAAAATGGAATTGTTAAAGCGCCGCCGCCGATTCCCAACAATCCAGACTTTCCGCCGATCAATAACGAAATAAAAAAAAGCGCTAAAAAATTAGGCAAATACCGTGTACTTTTGGGCGTATTTAAAAGAAATATTCGCACTGCAATAAAAATTAAAAATACGCCGAATATCAGTTCCAAAATACGCGTCGACAAAAAACTTGCCAATATTGCACCCAGCACAACACCGATCAAAATTCCCGGCAAAAATCGAAAAACAACCGCCCAATCAATATTTCCTCGAACATGATGCGCACGCACAGAAGAACAAGCAGTAAACACCATTACAGCTAATGATGTGCCAGCTGCCATATGCATCACAGCATCAGGCGCAAATCCGCTTTCTTTAAACACAAAAGCCAATCCGGGAACAACAACCGAACCACCGCCGATCCCCAGCAAACCGGCAAATAGTCCGGCAATGCTTCCGATTAAAGGATACAGCAAGCAATGAAACATCAATTCTTACCTGCTCGAATTAAGCCACCCAAACCTAATTCTTCCAATGCCGATTCCAAACAACACCGCACCTGCCAAACATTTTCCATTTGTAAAACTTCATCTAACAGTTTTTTCGCATAGCTCAATGTAAAACGCCTTACAACCCATTTCATCCGCAGCAAATAAGACGCATTCATACTTAAAACGTCAAATCCCATTGCAAGCAATAAAATAACACCCGCCGGATCACTCGCTAATTCACCGCAAATGCTCACTGGCTTTTCCATTTTATGCGCAGCCTGCACAACCTGATAAAATGCTTTAATCACTGCTGGATGCAGTGAATCATATAAATTTGCCACTTGTTCATTATTACGATCAACTGCTAATAAATATTGCGTTAAATCATTACTACCTACCGACAAAAAATCCACATGCTTTGCTAAAACCTCAGCCTGATAAACAGCGGAAGGCACTTCAATCATCACACCAACTTTCGGCATAATAATATCAACTCCTTCTTCCAAAACTTCTTGATAGCTGTTTTTTATCAGCTTTAAAGCTTCTGTTACTTCTGAAACATTCGTAATCATCGGCAGCATAATGTTGAGATTATTAAATCCCTCACTTGCACGTAATATGGCACGTAATTGTCCCAAAAAAATCTCAGGCTGATCTAACATCATACGAATACCGCGCCATCCGAGAAAAGGATTGGATTCTTCTATTGGAAAATAAGACAGCGGTTTATCGCCCCCAATATCAAGAATTCGTATGGTTACCGGTCTGGGTGAAAAAGCGCTCAATAACTGTCTATAAATAATACGCTGTTCTTCGGCAGACGGAAAACGATCCCGCATCATAAAAGGAACTTCCGTACGATACAATCCGACGCCTTCCGCACCAACAGTCAGCGAACGCCCAACATCCGCCATTAAACCAGTATTAACATACAATGCAACACAATGACCGTCTTGCGTCTCTGCCGGCAGATCACGCAAATATTCTAAATCTTTCTCCAGCTCCTGATCTTCGCGCATTAATTTATAAAAAGCGCCCAACAATTTCGGCGAAGGCGAAGCATGAACCTGTCCAAAATAGCCGTCAACGATCAATTTTTTCCCCTGTAATTGATCAATCGACAAATTACTAACGCCCATTACTGCTGGAATATTCAATGCATTCGCTAATATAGCCACATGTGAATTAGTCGAACCATGTACGGACACAACACCTATCAACTGTCCTTCCGGCACATTTGCAATATCTGTCGCACTAATTTCGTCACCGACTAAAATACAACGTGAAGGATATTCTCGTTCAATCTGATCTTCTACCTGTAAATGCGCTAATATTCTCTGACCTAAATCCCTTAAATCTACCGCTCGCTCACGAAAATATTCATCTTCCATCATTTCGAACTGGCGAATATGTTTTTTAATGACTTTCCGCAATGCGCCTTGCGCCCAAGATCCTTTACGAATTCTTGCAATAATATCCTCGTTTAAACTAGCGCTATCCAAAATTTTCAAATAAGCATCAAACAAAGCTTGTTCTTCTTCAGGTAAACTTGCCGACAGCCGTTTACCAAGAATTTTCATTTCTTCACGACAAGCAGCCAAAGCATTTTTAAAACGATCGACTTCCGCATCAACATCTGTTACTTCAATATCCGGCACTGCATTCAAATCAGCGCGAGCATAAACAACAAAACCTTTTCCAATACCAATCCCGGGCAGGCTAGACAAACCTTTCAAGCTAAAAAACTCTTTTTCTTTCGTCTGATCTGTCTGTTTTGGTTCCACACGAGCAATAAACTTCCCTAACTGCACAGCAAACGTCATTAAAAAAGCTTCTTCTGCTTCATCATAACGTCTAATTTCTTCCTGCTGAACAACCAACACGCCTAACAAATCGCGATGATATAAAATAGGAACAGCTAAATATGCTCGATAATCGCTTTCTTGAAGCTCTGGAATATAAAAGAATTTAGGATGGCTGGATGCATCTTCAATATTGACTGGCTCCTCACGTTTAGCAACCAAACCAGCTAAACCGACGCCGCAAGGCAATTTAATTTTTCCAACCGCTTCAGCATTTAATCCATCTGTCGCGGAAAAAACCAAATAAGATGTTTCTTTATCAACCAAAAAAATTGAACACGCTTGCGTTTCTAAAGCATCTCGAACGGATCGCACTGTAATCTGCAATGCATCATCGAGATCTCCTGCATCGTTAATTTCTTGAATTAAATGTCTTAATAGTTTTAACATCGTTCGGCTTTACATCAACATATTGAAGTTATACCTCGCGCGGTCATAATTTGAGGTTTTTAGCTTGCTCTTTTCCGCCCTATGCTGTTTTTAAATCTTGGGAATATGAATAACTATTCCACACGATTTAAAAACAGCATAGGACAAAAAATATCAGCGCTACAAATTCGTCTGGAACGAATTTGGGCGCACGAAGTGCGCTGCGAAGCAGTGAAATACAAGGATGTATTTCATCCAAATTCCTCAAATTATGACCGCGCGAGGTATAATATTATTACTTATTACAAAAGCATTTTTCCATAAAACGCCGCAAAACGGAAGAACAGTGTTCAGTTAACAAAAAAACACCTCTCGATTTTTTGCTAAAAATACATTACTCTACGCTTTCTCAAACCAATAAAATCAATATCACTATGTTTATTACAAATTCATTGCGGCAATATTCAACAACACTCTTGCTTAGCGCATTGTGCTTACTTGCAATATTGAGTCTTCTATTAGGCATTAGTATCGGCAGCGTACACCTTAGCTTACATCAGCTTATCCAAGCTGTTTTTCAATCTAACGCCTCAACACAGCACATCATTATATTTAATCTACGCCTGCCACGTACACTATGTGCTTTTATTACCGGCGGCTTACTCGCTTTATCCGGCGCACTCATGCAAACCCTCTTACGCAATCCGCTTGCTGATCCGTATGTTTTAGGCATATCCGGCGGCGCTGCCGTTGCAACATTGATTTCAATACTATTAGGAACAATGACTCAATATCTAAGCATTTATGCCTTTATCGGCAGTCTAATTTCAATGCTTCTAGTCATAGGCTTAACACAGGTTCGCGGACACTGGTCATCTCTACGTCTTTTATTAACAGGCGTCGTTGTCGCAACTGGATGGGGCGCTATCATCAGTTTTATCTTAACAATCAGTCCACAGCAAAACCTTCGCAGCATGTTATTCTGGCTCATGGGTGATTTAAGTTATGCCCATTTTTCAATTTTAGAAACGATCGTATTATTTTTTGGACTCCTCATCAGTCTTATTCTAGCAAAACCCTTAAACATTATGATACGCGGTGATCTAACCGCTCGCAGTTTAGGTATCAACACACGACGATTAAACATGTTTTTGTATATTATTACCTCTCTCCTCACCGCCTGCGCCGTCAGTATGGCTGGATGTATTGGTTTTGTTGGACTCATCGTCCCGCATATATTAAGACTAGTCGGTAATGCAGATCACAGATTTATTTTACCTGCATCTGTCTTGCTTGGCGGAAGCTTATTAAGTTTAGCCGACACGCTGGCGCGCAGTTTACTCGCGCCTCAGCAATTGCCCGTCGGCATCATTACAGCGCTTATTGGTGTTCCTTGTTTCTTATTCTTACTGCAATATAACAACGGTGCGCACAAATGACGACCTTAAGCATAAAAGACCTCACTATTGCCGTTCCAAATAAAACCCTATTCCACAAGCTTAATGTAGATTTTTCAGCAGGACAAATCTGGGGACTCATCGGACCCAACGGTGCCGGCAAAACGACCTTACTTCATACGCTTGCCGGACTACACAAACAAAATGAAGGGCAAATACTGCTTAACAATATTCCGATCCATCACATACAACCGCGTTATCGCGCTCAAAAAATAGGGGTGTTACTTCAGCAGGATATGGAATTTTCTTTTCCAAGCGCTGTATTAGAAATTGCCTCAACTGGTCGTTATCCGCATCAAAACTTATGGTCAAATGAAACAGATGAAGATATAAAAATAGCCAAGCAATCACTTGCAAAAATGAAATTAACTGATTTTGAAAATCGTTCTGTCACAAGTTTATCCGGCGGAGAAAAACGCCGTTTAAACATTGCAACACTTCTCACGCAAAATCCAGACATTTATTTGCTAGACGAACCAACCAATCACTTTGAAATAAAATATAGTTTACAAACTTTTTCTTTATTACAAAAACTCGCAAAAGAACAGCAGAAAATAATCATCATGATTTCTCATGACATTCACTTAATAAAAACTTTCTGTGATCAAATTATTTTATTAGGATTTAATCAAGAAAAACTTATCGGTTCCTGCCGCGAAATACTAACCGACAAAAACCTTGATCGGTTTTTTGGATAAAGGATTTGTTGAAATCCACTCAATCTGTCATTCCAGCGAGTAAATATTCGGTTAACCTGTCAATCACAAATAAAGATGTAGCCTGTATGGAGCGTAGCGCAATACAGGACAATATACCTCGCGCGGTCATAATTTGCGGTTTCTAGCTTCAGAACGCCTGACCTCAAGGATTTTGCGATGAT
>CBDVDN010000046.1:0-8291 GCA_965372775.1 uncultured Gammaproteobacteria bacterium | reverse complement strand
GTCTCCCACGGTAGGTTTTTAATTCCTTTAAGAGTTTCTTCAGTTTGAATTTCTTGCATGTTTATACCCTTTCAATTTAAGTTTCGCGTATTATAAACAATAACCGATCAACAGTAAATGGTAGTACTTTGTACACGTTAAATGGTTTTCTGCACAGGTATGCTTATGCAAGGGATAGCGTGATGTCTTTTTTGATATTTCCCCAGTTGGTATTTGCAACCAAATGTATTTGCTTAACCGTTTTCCCTAATTTTTTGGTTAGATGAATTAACCAAACGTACCGATGGCTGGGTAAAATATGAGCATATTTTTGCTGTTTTGCTAATGGCTTGCTTTTGCCTGGAATTGATATAGTCAACTGAGAAACTTCAAGTTGTGTATTGCTTTGGTTCTCAAGTGTTAATTTTATAGTGCCGCGGATAGTTTTCTTTGCTGACCACTCTAGATGGTTTTGCAGTATTTGTTCAGATATTGATGTGTTGAGAAAAGGCATGTTTTTTTGCACAGTAATTTTAATATCTTGAGGGATATATGTTGCGGAGGATGAAATTTCTTGAACGTTTAGCTTATATTCCGATTCTTTTTTAATATTGCTTAAAGACTTGTGGAGTTCGAGATAGACAGTTTGAGTTTGTTTTGGAGCAATATTTATAATGGTGGGCAGTATTATAATGTTTTCAGTCTTGTTTCTTAATGCTCGATCGTTTTTGTTCAGGCGAGTCACAGAAAGTTTTAATTTAATAGGCTGAAAGGCGGAGTTTTTTATAGAAAAGGAGCTCATGTTTTTTTGACTGGATAAATAAATACGTTGTGGTGAGATCTCTAGTGCGGCATTTAAAATTGAAGAAAAAGAAAAAAAGACACAAAAAAAGGTTATCCGTATTTTAAGGTTAATTTGTCGCATTGGCATGCCTCCTTGTAAAACCTAAAGAACACAAGCAGTTTATCAGGCAAGCAAGGGATTGTAAATTTTTTTGTAGCGTCAGGTATATTTTTCAAATAGATTCCGGATAAACGCGCAGGACGCGTTTTCTGGAATGACAGTATCTGTGGGTTTCGGAATGACAGATGGGGTGTAATGACGGTGGGGTCATTCCTGATCTGCGTAATGTTTGAGGATTTTGGGGACTTGATCTGGGGTTACTTGTGAATGCATGTCATCTCCGATTTTGATGACGGGCGCTAAGGCGCAGGTGCCTAAACAACGAGTTTGCTCTAGTGTAAATAATCCATCTTTTGTTGTTTCCCCATATTCAATCCTTAATTCTTCTTTTAGCCTGTTTTTTACTTCATCAGCGCCTTTCACATAACAAGCCGTACCCATGCATACGCCGATAATATGTTTTCCACGAGGTTTGAGGCAAAAATAATGATAAAAAGAGGCGACGCCCGAAACTTTTGCCGCAGGAACGTTCATAAGGTGTGCGACAGCGGCTAGTTTATCTTCAGATAAATAGCCGTAATGGTTTTGAACGCTGTGTAATACAGCAATTAATTGACTGCTTGGCTGCGGTTCTTTTATGCGCTTTTCAATAAAAGCGACGAGATCTGCTGTCAAGGCAGTACGGCTTTGCGCTTCAAGGTCGTAGAGCTTTTTAGTCGATTTATTCATTTGTTCAATCCTATGCGGTAACTTTTAATCGGAATGAGCTTGTGTAGGTTGGGCTAAGCGCCCCATCACTAAGACAAAATTGGTTAAACTACAATCTGTTTTGATTTGTAAAAAATCTATAAAATATTGTGTTAAGCGCAGCCCAAAAAGATTGTTGGGCCGCGCGAGGTATAGATAAATCACAAATATTTTCAAATAAAAAACCATGTTTTGATTAAGAAATATTTAATAAAGTCAGGGGCGCTTAGCCCAACCTATACGTTTTTTGTAAATGTTTCAATATGTGTGCAGTATAAAGAGTTTAGGCGTATTGGGTCAATAATTTCAAAAGAGTTTTTAACAATTGTTGCCTAATCAAGCTTTTTTGTATATATTGCGAATCTTTAAGATAATTTATGCTTTATTGTATTTTGAGGTGGCGATGGAACTGGCAATTTTTTTAATATTATTTCCGCTTATCCCCGCAATTTTACTGCTTGTGGCTAAAAATGATTTTGTGCTGAAATGGGTGGTTATTATATCTTCCATTATTATTGCAGTAGCAAGTGTTCTTGTTGCTGTGAATTTTATGCATGCCGGTGGAGCGTATTCTGATTTTGTTTCTCCTCTGGCGAATAATCTTGTAACAGGCGGCGATATTGCACTTGCCTTAGTGTTTTTGTTTGTCTGTCGTAAATTGCCTTTTAAGCGATATTGGATTCCTTTAATGGTTATTGTTCAATATGGCGCGGTCGTTTTTTATGATGTTGCTGGGAAAATACCAGTTACTACACGTTATTTATATGTTGACGGACTTTCTGCGATTATGGCGGTTGTGATAGGTGTTGTTGGAACGCTGATCGCAATTTATACCGTCGGATATATGAAGCATTATCATAAAAAACATCCAGAAATAACGGATAGAAGCAGGTTTTTTATTGCGACGATTTTCTTATTTTTCTCGGCAATGTTCGGCATAGTATTCTCCAATAGTGTTACTTGGATTTATTTGTTCTGGGAAGTAACGACTTTATGTTCGTTTATTATGATTAGTTATTCCCGTACGCCGGAAGCAATTACGAACGCTTTTCGCGCTTTATGGATGTTATTGCTAGGCGGTCTTGCTTTTGCAATGGCGATAATTTATTTGGCTAATTACTGCGGTACCATTGAGTTACAGCATCTTTTAACGATGCAGAAGTCCATTGTATTATTGCCGGTACTGTTGATATGTTTCGCAGGCATGAATAAAGCAGCTTTATATCCTTTTGGAGGTTGGTTGTTGGGCGCTATGGTTGCGCCGACGCCTTCATCTGCTTTATTGCATTCTAGTACAATGGTGAAAGCAGGTGTATATATTGTTTTAAGGTGTGCGCCAATATTACATAATACAGTAGCTGGAGAAATGGTCTCTATTATAGGGGGCTTGAGTTTTGTTGCGGCATCCGCTTTAGCAATTTCCCAAAACGATGGTAAACGTATTTTAGCGTATTCAACAATTGCCAATCTTGGTTTGATAGTCTTGTGCGCTGGAATAGGCACCAGCTTAACACTTTGGGCGGCTGTATTGCTTATTATTTTCCATGCTGTTGCCAAAGCGCTTATGTTCCTTTGTGTTGGCACGGTAGAGCATCAAACCGGCAGCCGCAATGTAGAAGATATGCAAGGGCTAATTACAAGGATGCCGTTTACCGCTGTCACAATGTTAATCGGCTTGAGCGGCATGTTTTTAGCGCCGTTTGGTATGTTAATTAGTAAGTGGGCGGTGATTGAAGCTTTGGTGCAGGACAATCCGATTTTTCCGCCGATTGTTATCTTTGGTGGTTCGCTTATGCTGTTTTTTTGGACAAAATGGATGGGAAAACTCATCACTATTGGCAAAAAGCAGCCGCGGCAAGAGACAGGTATTGGGATCGAATGGGTGGCTTTGGTTGGGCTGTCGATACTGACGATTGCGGCCTGTGTTTGTTTTCCATTGATTGGTAAGTATTGGTTAGTTCCTTTATATGGCTGGAACCCAATGGTTCAAAAAGGGGTCGAAGTGACTATTGGCATAATGTTAGCGTTAATGGTTATCCCTCCCGTAATTTTTCTTATCCGCAGCAAGAATTTAGTTTATGTTAAACCCTATCTTTGCGGTATTAATACGGAGGATCCTGAACAATTTATCGGATCATTGGGGGCTGCTCGAGAATGGTCGTTTAAGAACTATTATCTCGGTAAGTTTTTTAGTGAAAACGCGTTGATGAAAGGAACTATGATTGCATCAATAGCGCTGTTTATCTTGATGTTTTTTGCGGGGTAACTCAAATGAATTGGATAATTTGGTGTGTTGTATCAATTATTTTAACGCCAATAATAATCGGCTTCATAACGGGAGTTGATCGGATTCTTACTGCTAGAATGCAAAGCAGAGTAGGTCCGCCGGTTTTGCAGCCGTTTTACGATGTATTAAAGTTATTCGGTAAACAAAAGTTAGTGGTTAATCGGTTTCATGGCGATTTAGTTATTGCTTCATTGGTTTTTACAATAGCAAGTGTGGCTTTGTTTTTCGCCGGACAGAATTTGCTGATCATAATGATTGCTTTGATTGTTGGTAATGTTTTCGTAGTATTGGCGGCTTATTCGAGCAATTCTCCTTTCAGTTTAATCGGAGCGGAAAGAGAATTATTACAAATGCTGGCATCGGAGCCGATGATTTTATTATCTGCTGTGGGGCTTTATATGGTTACTCACAGTTTTGATGTCGCACATATTTTGGCAGCCAAAACGTTGCCGATCATTTATTTGCCCGGTGTTTTTGTTGCGTTGACTTATGTGTTGACGATTAAATTAAGAAAATCACCATTTGATCTTTCGACTTCTTATCACGCACATCAAGAGCTAGTAAAAGGATTATCTACCGAATTTGCTGGACCGTCGCTGGCATTTTTTGAGATTATACATTGGTACGAAACAATGCTGTTGTTGGCATTGCTCTATTTATTTTTTGCAAGGATGCCTGTATTAGGCGTGTTGGCGGTTTTGTTTGTCTATTTTATAGAGATAATAATTGATAATGTTAATGCGCGTATTAAATGGGAATTGATGTTGGGATCCGCTTGGTTTGTGACGCTGTTGCTTGGTGTTGGAAATTTATTGGTTTTACATTTTATTAGGTAAGAGGAAAGACTGTGTCGATCAAAAAATCTCCGTGGATTATTCATTATGATGGTTCCAGCTGTAACGGCTGTGATATTGAGGTTTTAGCATGCTTGACGCCGCGTTTTGATGTTGAGCGTTTTGGCATTATAAATGTTGGAAATCCAAAACATGCTGATGTTTTGCTGATAACGGGTTGGGTTAATACGCAGAACAAAGAGGTCATTAAAAATATTTACGAGCAGATGGGAGAACCTAAAGTTGTTGTTGCGATCGGGGCTTGCGCACTTAGCGGACATTTTTTTACAGAATGTTACAATACGCTAGGCGGGATTGATAAAGTGATTCCTGTGGACGTATATTGTCCGGGATGTGCTGCCAGACCTGAAGCCATTATCGATGCGGTTGTTAAAGGATTAGGTGTGCTTGAAGAAAAGCAAAAGAAATTAAGATAAATCGTAGGGCGACCATTGCGGTCACATGTAAAATTTGTAGGGGCGACCCTTGCGGTCGCCCACAATAGTAAGCGGAGCAAAGTATCAATGTTTGAAGAACAGGTAATTGACAAAATAGCAACATCGGAATTGCTTGATAAGGTTCGTTCGATAATAGATTCCGATCATAGATTGGTGCAGATAAGTTGTACCAAAATAGGCGAACAATTTATGTTGGATTATTCTTTTGATAAAGATCATAAATTCTATGGAATACGCATAGAAATTCCGGTTAAGGATGCTCGATTGCCGAGTGTCTCGGCTGTTTGTCCGCCGGCATTTCTTTATGAGAATGAAATTCATGATCTTTTTGGAATCAAAATTGATAATATAAGTGTTGATTTTAAGGGTAAATTCTATCGTATTGAGAAAGAAGCGCCTTTTTCTGAAGACGATCTGTGAAGATAATTAATTTAAGGGTTTAGAAATATGGCAAAGCGAACAATAATTCCATTTGGACCTCAGCATCCAGTTCTGCCGGAACCGATTCATCTTGATTTTGTTTTAGAAGATGAAACGATTGTTGAAGCAATTCCTAATATTGGATTTATTCATCGAGGATTAGAATTGCTCTGTAAGAAAAAGCCGTTTGAAGATATGGTATTTGTTGCTGAGCGTATTTGCGGTATTTGCAGTTTTATTCATGGTTTGGGATTTAGCCAAGGCGTTGAAAAAATCATGAATATTGATGTGCCGAAAAGAGCGCAATTTCTTCGTATAGTTTGGGGGGAATTAGCTAGAATACAGAGTCATTTGCTTTGGTTAGGTTTGGCTGCTGATGCATTGGGCTTTGAAAGCCTTTTTATGCATGTTTGGCGAATCAGAGAAAAAGTTTTAAATATATTTGAAGAAACGACTGGCGGTAGAGTTATTTTTGGCGCTTGTAAAGTCGGCGGGACACGTAAAGATATTGAAGATGATAAATTAAAGCAAATACTGAAAGAGCTGGACGACATAGAAAAAGAATATAAAAAAGTTGCTGATGTTTTTATCAAGGATTATACCATTTCTCATCGATGGTGTGATGTAGGTGTTTTATCGAAAGAAAATGCGTATAAGCTGGGTGCTGTAGGTCCGACTGCACGGGCGAGTGGTTTGGTGCAAGATATGCGTCTACTTCGTTATGGTGCTTTTGCGGAGCTTGATTTTGAGCCAATTGTTGAAGAAACAGGCGATTGTTATGCGCGTGGTATTGTTCGTGTTCGTGAAGTTTATCAGTCGTTGAATCTTATGCGACAAGCAATTGATAAAATGCCGACGGGTGAAGTTGCTGTTAAAGTGACTGGTTTTCCTGATGGTGAGTTTTTCTCTCGTGTGGAGCAGCCTAGAGGTGAGGTTGTTTACTATATCAAAGGAAATAATACGAAGTTTTTAGAACGTTTCAGAATTCGGACGCCGACATTTGCTAATATTCATCCTTTGCTGGCTATGTTAGCCGGCTGTGCGTTAGCAGATGCGCCGGCCATTATTTTGTCTATTGACCCTTGTATCAGTTGTGCGGAGAGATAAGTATTATGACAGATATCTTTCAAATATTTGGAATCATAATAAAAAGCTTGTTTAAAAAACCAGCTTGCGATATGTATCCAGTTAAACCAGCTAAGTTTTATGATAAAACAAAAGGGCATATAGCAATAGAAGCAGGAAAATGTATTCTTTGTACGATATGCGCGAAAAAATGCCCAACAGGTGCTATTACAGTTGATCGTACGGGGCGCGAATGGGCGATTGACCGAGGAAAATGTATTCTTTGCAATGTCTGTACAGAAGCGTGTCCGCCAAAATGTTTGTCAATGGCAAATCAATATTCTGCGCCAGTGACAGAACAAAAAATGGATGTAATTGCTATACCAGAGACTAAAAAACCTGTGTAGGGGCGACCTTTGCGGTCGCCTATTTGAATGGTTGAGTAGGTTGGGCTAAGCGCCTTTAAGCAAGATAAAATGATCTAAACTAAAATTTGTTTTGACCTATAAAAAAGCTATGGATTTTATATTAAGCGCAGCCCAACATTTAAAAATCAACAGATAAAAAAATGCATGAATTTAGTATTATACAAGGGATATTTAAACTGCTGGAAGATATAGCAAAGCAGAACAAATTAATAAAAATCAATAAAGTCACGTTAAGAATCGGTAAGCTAAGACAAGTTGTGCCGGAATTTTTGCAGTTCGCATTTGAACACTCTTCAGCAGATACCATTGCTGAAAATGCCGAATTGATTATTGAAGAAATGCCGATAAAAATGAAATGTGAAACATGTCAGCATGAATTTACAGTAGAGCGAAATACTTATATTTGTCCAAAATGTGAAGCTGTTAAATTAACGGTTTTGACTGGCAAAGAAGTTTTGATTGCTAGTATCGACGGAGAAACAAAAGACGATGAAAATTAAAATCATGCAGGAAGTGCTTAAAGCGAATTCAAACAAAGCAGCAGAGCTTAGGCAGTTACTTCAAGAAAAAAACATATTAATGCTTAACTTAATCAGTTCCCCTGGGTCGGGTAAAACGACTTTGTTGGAAAAAACTATTCCGCTGCTTAAAGATCGTTTCCGTATTGCTGTGATCGAAGGAGATGTGGAAACCGATAGAGACGCGGAGCGAGTACGGCAATATGATATCCCTGTCGCATTAATTACGACCAGCGGCGCCTGTCATTTAGAATCCGTCAGCATCGAAAAAGCGCTTTCTTCTTTAGATTTAGACAATTTGGATTTGATAATTGTTGAAAATGTTGGTAACTTGGTTTGCCCTGCTGAATTTGATATTGGTGAAGATTATAAAATTGCAATTTTAAGTGTGCCGGAAGGAGACGATAAGGTTCTTAAATATCCTTTATTATTTAGAGAAGCATCACTTGCAATATTAAATAAAACGGATTTATTGGCAAATTCTAATTTTGATCGCCAGCATTTTTATGCAGATATCAAACAAGTTAACGCAGAAGTTAAAGTCATCGAGATGTCATGTCAAAACAACGAAGGGGTGGATCAATGGATTGATTGGCTAGTGCATAAAGTTGCGATGAAGAAAGGGCAATAATTTTTTAATAATTTTTTAATT
>CBDVDN010000045.1:0-8321 GCA_965372775.1 uncultured Gammaproteobacteria bacterium | reverse complement strand
TGTTCTTTTGCAGCGTGCGCCGCTTTTTCAAATTCTTCTCCATCGAGAATTTCTTTATTTTGTAAATATTCGGAAAAATTATTCATAGTCACTATGTTTTCTCTTAATCTTATTTGGTTAATTGGTAGATCATATGTAGGGGCAGCCCTTGCGGCTGCCACATTTGGGCGACCGCAAGGGTCGCCCTACTGATTTATTTTCTACACAAACCTGCATCCAAGCACGTACCGCTAACACTCCAGATACTCCCGTTTTCATCCGGCGTCAAAATATAAGTATATCCGCCGGCTAATTTAGAAGCTGTTGCGGTTATCACGCCTTCTTTAACTTTAAGACTTGCTAAATTCTTAGAAGCAGATGGTGCTTTTGGAATGCCGTTCTCGCTTATATTTAAATCTGTTTTAGATAATCCTTCCTGTAATCCCAAGGCGACTGCTGTTTTATAAGGCGCGGCAGCCAGCATCACCTCAGTAAAACGTGCGCGGGTTGTATAATGTTTATAAGACGGAATAGCGATGACTGATAAAATTCCGATAATAGCAATAACGATAAGCAGTTCGACTATAGTAAAACCTATTGAATATTTAAGCATAAGTATTTCTCCTGGTGAGGTTAAAAAGGTGAAGTAAATAAAAAATGAATGGATAAAATGAAATTGATTTTTTCTGACAGCAAAAATTTAATTGGGATAATGGGGGAACCAAACAGACTAGAACAGTCTCAAATAGAAAATCAAATTTTCACTCAAACCCAAAAAAAAGTCAATGGTTTTTTGCAAAAAATATTGTTGATCCATCACCGAGCTGCACGGCGTGCCGTAGCCGCGGGATGACGGGGTTTAGTGAAATGCTTTGCTGTCTTTTTTGACCGCACTTTTAATCGCACCCTGTACAGAGGGAAAAATTGTATTTGCTGATCAGCTGAGTAAAATTACTCAATGAACTGAGTAATTTTACTCTGTGCCAGAATAAACGGATATAGAAATATGATGTTTTAAAATGTCATTTGCGGTACACTTAGCCCACATCATAATAAATGAATATTTCAAAAGAGGCAGGAATCAATGAAATTATTACCAATTGGTTACAGTGATTTTAAGACAATCATAGATAAGGGTTTTAGGTACGTAGATAAAACCTTATTTATCAAAGAACTGCTAGATTCACCTGCTCAAGTTACATTATTACTTCGCCCGAGACGTTTCGGAAAGACTTTATTGCTTTCGATGCTTCGCTATTTCTTCGATAAAACCAAAAATCCGCAGGAATACAAATATCTTTTTGACGAATTAAAAATTATGCAGGCTGGCGAAAAATATGTGCAGTATCAAGGACAGCATCCGGTTATTTCAATCACGCTAAAAGATATAAAAAGCAAAACTTTTGAAGAAGCTTATGCGGGATTATGTAATATTGTGCGTGAACTTTATTTAGAGCATAGCTATTTGCTTAATAGCAATAAATTATATGATAGTGAAAAAGAAACTTATGAGTTAATTTTAAACGAAAAAGCCGCCGCATCTAAGATAAAAACCTCAATAAAAGACTTAGCAGCGTATATGTCACGACATCATGGCATCAATCCAATAATCTTAATAGACGAATACGACACGCCGATTCAGGCGAGTTATACCTACGGCTACTATTCCGAAATGATAGACGTTATGCGAGGATTTTATAGTAATGCGCTCAAAGACAACATCTATCTCGAAAAGGCGGTGTTAACTGGTATTCTCAAAGTTGCAAAAGAAAACATATTCTCTGGATTAAATAATTTAGTGACCTATTCATTATTAGATACAGAATACAGCGAATACTTTGGTTTTACAGAGCCAGAGGTTACTGAATTATTAGATCAATTTGGGCTCAATGAAAAAGCTGATGAGATTAGAGAGTGGTATAACGGCTATCAATTTGGCGAGACAATTATTTACAATCCTTGGTCGATTATTAATTGTATTAACAGCAGAGGAGAATTAAAACCTTATTGGGTTAACACAAGCAGCAATGATTTAATAAAAGACTTAATTGCTAATTCTACCAAGGATTTTGGAATTGATTTTAAGCAATTGCTGATCGGGCTTGAAATGCAAGAATATATTTCGCCCAATATTGTTTTTAATCAATTACAGGAAAATGAAACGGCAGTATGGACGTTACTGCTTATGTCGGGTTATCTAAAATCAACCGCTTGTTCTCAACATAGAAATCGGCTTGTTTGTAGTTTAAAAATTCCTAATAAAGAAGTAACTTGCCTTTATGACGATATTATTCAAAGCTGGGTATTTGAGCGGAAAAACTTACAATGGTACAATCAATTTTTAGATTGCCTGCGGCATGGCGACATAAAAGCATTTTCACGAGGCTTGCAAGAACTCGTGCTTGACATGTTCAGTTATCATGACGTGCCGAGCCAATCACAGCAAAGAAAAGCTGAAAATTTCTATCACGGCTTTGCAATGGGGTTAATTGTCAGTCTGCGCGATGAATACTACATAGAATCTAATAAAGAAAGCGGTTTTGGACGATATGATCTCGCAATCATCCCAAAATCGCAGACAGGGAAAAATCCAGCGATTATTTTTGAATTCAAAAGTGCGGCAGATGATACAGATAAAACACTTCAAAAAACGGCACAAGCAGCGCTAGACCAAATCGAAATCAAGTGCTACGAAACAGCCATTCAAAAATTCAACCCAGTCTCTATTATCAAAGTCGGTATCGCATTCAGTGGTAAGAATGTCTGTGTGGTTTCGCAATAGAGAGGTTAAGAATCATGGCTAAACGACTTATTAAGCCGATACATCCAGGAACCATTTTGTTAGACGAGTTTTTAAAACCTTTGGGCATTAGTCAATATAGGTTGGCAAAAGACATCAATGTTCCAGCGTGACGCATTAATGAAATTGTGAAAGGTAAACGTGCAATTACGACAGATAAGCTTTAAGATTGGCTTTATTTTTTTGGAATGTCGGCAGATTTTTGGATAGGGTTACAGCGCGATTATGAGCTTGATGAAGCGAAATTAAAACTAGAAAAAAAACTTAAGAGAGAAGTACATCCTTGAAAAGGTAAAAAATCAGATTTTTGCAGCGCAGCCGCGTAGAATTTTAAAGGTGTGCTGCCTTGTCACGTTAAGCCTTTGAAAGGATTGAGCAGGGCAGGTTATGCGAGGCATAAAAAATGGTATTAATAATCAGCAACATATGTTCTGTGAAAAAATTCAGATTGCCATGTAAGCGTAACCCAACAATTTGCACTACTCAAACAATTGCAAAAAGAATTCTTTTGTAAAATAACGTTTTTCTTTGTTGTCAGCTAAAAACGGTTCGATATCAGAAAGGACTTGTTTAAAATCTGTTTTTTTGATTTGGTCAATTAATAATTCTTTTAATGTTTTTTCATTTAAGCTTACTTTTTTTTCTTCTGTTTGAAAAATTGATTGTTCCAATAAGGGATAATTCGGCTGAATTTTTTTGCCCAAATACCAAAGTAAATCATAAAAATCTCTGCCTTTTGTATATTTTCGACAAAGCAAAGCATGCAATTTTCCGGAAAATAATGAAGGTAAATCATAATGTTTCACGCTAAATAAAAATTCTTTATTTATCATCATAAACTTTGTGTGATAGCCTTTCGGCGGATTTTGATCCAGTTCAATTTTTATCGATAGTTTTTGGCTTTTATGTGAAGATAGATTTAAGTTATGCAGTAATTCTGGAAATTTAATTAATGCCGCAGCAACCGTCTTCCCTGTTTTTGTTTTAATCTCTACTGTTAAATTGAAAAGTTGAAAACTAATTTGTATGTCTTGCATCATTTTGTCAAATGAAAATGAACCATTATCAATCAAACAAAAATCTAAATCTTCTGAAAATCGGTTTAAATCATATAATATGCGTAAAGCAGTCCCGCCAACAAAAGCAAGATGATTAAAATAGCCTTTTTCATCCATGACTTTTAAAACGAATAATTGCAAATATTCTCTTAAAAAATTTATTTTTGTTAGATTATCGCCTTTTAGTTCGTCCAATTTTTGTTTTAAAAGATTAAGCATTTTGTTCTCCAAGCTGTTCAATAAAAATTTTAATAACGGATTCTAAACGTTTATTGTGATATAAACGTGAAATTTCTTTTAGTTTGGCTGTGTTTAAATCTTTTAGGTTCTGAAACCGAAATGATTTTGTAAAAATGGTTTTATTTAAAGTTTTCATTTCGAGGGTTTTAAAATAAAGAAAATCGATAATTGCTTTTTCAGGCGTTGCGATATGTACAACATTATTGTGCTCATCTTTTATGGCAACGAAATCATTAAAAGCAGATAGTTTAATATGCCGGTAAACGAAATCTCCAAAAGTATTGTTGAAATGTTGTGTTTTTTTGGTCGTTACAGAGGTAATTGTATGCACTCTTTCTGGAATGAATCCATAGTAGCTTAGTGCAGTTTCAAGACTAATATAAGAAGGAGAATATAGGTTATTAGCTAAAAAATACCGTGATACGCCAATGGCACGATCATCATCATTTAAAGTATAAATGCCCCGTTTTAAACAAATGACGTAGCCTTTTTTGACCCAATCCACAATTTGATCTCTTAATAATTGAGGCTTATCAGTTAAGTGACGGAAGATATTGCTGCGAAAAAATGGGTAATTTTTCACTTTCTCTCTAAATTTAGCATACAACATTCGTTTCTCCAAATCGTATTTATTTACGATATAGAGAAATGATAGGTTTTTTCAAAATAAAATCAAGTTGTTTTTTTGAATAAGATTCGTATTTTCTTCATAGCTGTAGGGATACAGCGTATTCGGGTCGGAGGATATACCTCGCGCGGTCATAATTTGAGGTTTTTAGCTTGTTCTTTTTCGCCCTGCACTACGTTTAAATCTTGGAAATATGAGTAACTATTCCACGCGATTTAACCGTAGCGCAGGACAAAAAATAACGGCGCTAAATTCCCTCAAATTATGATTGCGCGAGGTATAGTTTAGCAGGTTGAGTCAATCGCCTCGTGGCGATTGACTCAACAAATTATTCTGGAGAAAAAAACAAAAAAATCACCTTTTAAAATGGCAATAGTCCAATACGTCTGCTACAATAGGGCAAATTGGTTAGAAGCTTATAACCAGCGAATAACACAAAGACACAGAATCTAAAATTTGGAAACAGAAACAAGAATGACAAAGTGCTTTTTTAATTTTTCATCATCATTTCAGGCGGTTAAGCCGTACTCTAAGTTGTTATGCTCTTGGCTTTTATTGTCATTCTCGAGATCATTATTGTCATTTCCATATTCTTTACTGTCATTCCAGCGAAAGCGGGAATCCACACACGTATCAATACGAGATAAATTTATCCAAAAACGAATTTTAGCGCACAAAGTGCACTGCATTGCGGCGAAGCACAAAGATCTATTTCGCCCATCCGTATTTTCATTTATAAATTTTTTTAACGAATATTATTTTCAACCGATTAGATAAAATATAAGAGGAGATTTAGTTATGGCTATTACAGCACAACAAGCCCAATTAATTGTTAAATCAATCATAGCCCATCTGCAATCTTTACCAGAAGCAACGCCTATTCTTACTAATGGTGGAAATGATCCTGCCAATGACTATTGGAGGCAGGTAGTTATAGCTTTACAAGCAGTGGGTGACAATGCTCACTTCGTAGTTGGAACAATTGGAAGTAATATTGATAATGCGGCTCAAGAAGCTGTAGTTTATGGTGGCGACGATTGGAATGTTAATGCACGCGCTGGTTTTTCTGGTGGCGCTGCTGGAAATGACTTAGTTTTACCGCGTCCAGGAGCAGCACCACCCTCAATTACAATATCAAAAGCTGTTCTTCAAATCCAAATTTTAGGATTCATCGGAGCAGGTGCGGTCGCTGCTTTACCTGCGCATCCAGCAGGAGAAGGACATTGGGAAGGAGAAGGTGACAATGACATAAATCCCCTGACTGAATACAGTCAATTTTTAATCATCAAAAAAAATCTTTCGCGTGCAACTATAGCCGACTTGGAAGCAATGGCAGCACAAAATGGACATCATGTTGATGGTGGTGGTGGGGTTGCATTTAGAGAAGCGCTTACTCCTGCCGTCACAGATCACCTAAATGCATTGGGCATAGAAGATGCTAATATAAATGCCTTACATAGTCAGCACAGTGTTGATGCTGTATGTGCATTAGCAGCTAAACAAGCATGTATTATGAGGATAGGAGCAGCGGCAACAACACATAATGCGCATTTATTAACGATTGCAAATCAAAAAGGGTTACGTGATGGTGGTGCAGCATTATGGGGTAATGTTGTAGCACAAGCAGCCTTAATAGCAATAGATTTAACTAATCCAACAATAACAGCATTACCTGATCAAGAAGCCGTTGATGCGATATGTGATTTCGCCAAAATCACTCACAAACTACGTACAGAAAAAGGACTTTCGCGTATCTCTGATCTAGAAAAAATAATTACAGAGAAAGATGCTAATCCAGCAAATGGACGCGCCTTATGGGCTACTAGTGATGGTGTGCGGGATGCCTTTGGAGAGTTGGGTATAAGTAAGCAAGAAGTTGAATCATTATCACATTCAGCGCTCAATATAATTTGGAGTGAAGTTGAATCTTGTCTTTCCAAATTAATAATAAAAAGTTCGGTACGATATATCTATAAAATTAGAACTCCACAGGAACAGGAAGCATTTGATGATGCTTTAGAAACAATGCCAAAAGAACAAAGACTGATAGATGTCAACCGTGCATTATCTGTACTTGGCGCAGAATTTAAGCAACCAGTTACAGTGCAAGCAGGCTTCGCTGGAGGAAATACTGCCCAAGCTTTGCTGGACGCTCGAAACTTTCAAAAAAAACGATTGAAGGAATGTTTAAGTCATAGTATTTGGGAAAGACCAGCAGAAAAGACTAAAGCGGCTAGGAAAAAGGTAAGCTGCAATTTCGGTGTTATATCTGGATCCGAAGGCGAGTTCAATCAGAATTTATTTTTAGCAAGTGAAGCAAAAGACACTGCAGGTGGGTTAATATACGACGCTAGAACTAACGTGGAAGGAGCGTTTCGCTCTATTGAAGCTTTAGATGCTGGTGGACACTCAATTAATCAAGATGTTCGAAATTTGACAGATGCTCAAAAACCAACTGTTGCAGCATATAGATGCGTTACTGAAAAAAAAGAGGAAGGGCAACATATTGATGTTATATTGGCTGTTAAGGACAATGTTACTTGCCACAATGATTGCGACAAAATTTTAATGAAAAATGATGTATATATTTCTAGAATCACCCCTGGATCTATACAGCTTACACTTGAAAGTGCTTTAATTTATAAAATATATAAAACAGTTAACATAAGAGAATTTGATACGACAAATCTTTGCCATCGTACTGAGCAAGGTATTTTGTCTGATCAAGGTTTAGCTTGGGCAATTGCAAAGACATTGAATTATACAATAATTCCTCCGAATCCTCCGCATGGCGAACAGCAGATAGCTGAAGATTATGTCGCGGCAAGAAAAGAGGATCCCACTGCGATACGTTTGGTACAGTAAGTTCAAATCAAACAAGGAGCTATAAACAATCTTTAGAATGTTTGCTCCTTATTAGATATTGAGATGGTATCATCTTCGGTGTGTAAACACTGTTGAATCTGTTTGTGTTGGCTTTTTTGCGGAGGATGCAGAAAAGTAACATTCATCCAGAATGGGGCTGGCGTGGCGCAAGCCGAATATTTTAGCCAAAACCCAAAGCATAACCCTTTAATTTATATGGATGGATGAAATACGGCAATGTATTTCACTGCTACGCAGTGCACTACGCGCGTCCAAATTTGTTCCTGACAAATTTGGACGGATAGCTCACTCGCGCTCGCTTCCGGAATGACGTGGGTAGTGATTTCACTACGGGTTAAACGAATATTTACGGTACAGTTGCGCCTCCTCTGATATGGGGGCTTGCCCCAGGGAGGTTCATTCCCGTGTTATGCACAGCGAAGCACGGTAGCCTACCTTGCCACAAAATAAAATTTCCCATGTTGTTGCATTTATGAGTCTGCAAACAGTTCGCTAAAATCAATATTTTTAACAAAATAATCGCTTTCTATCACATTAGTTGCCACTTGCCCTGCGTGTATAAGTACAGGACGATAAGACATACTTTTGCTTGGTTTTATTCGATCGATTTTGTCTTGTACCTCTTGGATTATGGATGTTCCTATCGTGTTTTTAGTGAATTTAATCTCACAAACATGTTAATGTGCATGTAAAATTGACCCCCTAAAGCCCAAAAGTTGCATTGAAAATT
>CBDVDN010000044.1:0-8409 GCA_965372775.1 uncultured Gammaproteobacteria bacterium | reverse complement strand
CTTCTTTTTTAATGCCGCTTCAACGACAGGTGGGACGAACTTTGAAACATCGCCGTGCATTGAGGCAATTTCTCGGACTAAGCTAGAAGAGACATAAGCAAAATGTGCTGCTGGACTTAAGAATATCGTCTCAACTTTCGGCAATAAGGCTTGGTTCATATAAGCCATTTGAAATTCATAATCAAAATCTGAAACAACGCGCAGACCGCGCAGTAAAATATTTGCTTGTTTCTGTTTTGCAAATTCCAATAAAAGTCCATCGAAGCCGGCGACTTCTACGCTGGGAAAATCGGAAAAAATAGATTTAGCTAAGCTGATTCGCTTATCCAAAGAAAACAATGTGTTTTTACTTTGACTGTGGGCGACTGCCACGATGACTTGATCAAATAATCGAACAGCGCGTTCGACAAGATCAATATGACCAAACGTAATAGGATCGAAGGTTCCGGAATAAATTGCTTTGTTTTGCATAATGATTCTCGCAAATGTGTTTCTAAAATGTAAATCCTATGTAGGGGCGATTCTTGCGGTCGCCCAAATGGGCAGCCGCAAGGGCTGCCCCTACAAAGAAATGTAGGTTGGGCTAAGCGCCTCTAAGCAAAGCAAAAGTAGTTAAGTTAGAATCTGTTTTGATCTGTAGCAAAACTATGAAATATCATATGAAGCGCAGCCCAACGAAACTGTTGGGCTGTGCTTAAATGATATATCTTAGTTTTTCTAAAAACAACAAAATAAATTGAAGTAAAAAAACATTTATTAAGGCAAATGGGCGCTTAGCCCAACCTACAGCTATAAACATAGTATTTACTTTAGTAAAGCGTATAATACAATAAAGCACGCATACATCCAAATTATGACCGCGCGAGGTATGGAGGAATAATCCAAAATGCAAAAACACAAACAGGCTATGTTATTTCAGACTGGAACGATTGGGTCATTGCTGCAAGGCGTTCATGAAGGAGATATGACCATCGAAACGTTAGCCAAACATGGGGATTTTGGCATAGGAACATTTAACGATGTAAATGGAGAACTTATTGCATTTGACGGAAAATTTTATCGTATCCCTGCGCAAGGACTTATAGAAACCGCAAAGCCTTCGGACAAAACGCCGTTTGCAATGGTCACTTTTTTTCAAGCGCAAAAAACATTTACACTTGAAAATATTTCCGATATTGATGCGCTAAAAGAAGCTTTGAATGCAAACATTGATTCGAAAAACTATATTTATGCCATTCGGATTGACGGGGATTTTATAAATATGCAGACGCGCAGTTTATCGCCGCAGCAAAAGCCTTATCGTCCGCTTGCTGAGATGTTGCCGAAACTGCAGAAGTCATTTGAATTTCCAAAAACGAGCGGTACGATCGTTGCGATATTTTTCCCTGAATATATGGGGGGTATTAATGTGGGGGGACATCACTTACATTATTTGGATGAAGCAAAGACTGGTGGTGGTCATGTTTTTGCCCTCGAAACGCAAAAAGCAACCGTACAAATTTGCAAAATCACAAATCTAGCAATAAATTTACCGAACACAACGCTTTTCGCACAAGCGTCTTTAGGCGAATGTGATGAAGTAGCTTTAAATGCGGTAGAAAAAGGACAGTAACTATTCAGCATTTTTTAGGGGGACGCCTATTAGCACTGCATCTTCAGGCAAAAAATAAAATTTTAAATGCTCATTTACTAATATGTAAACCGCGATTTAAAATTTTATTTTTTGCCTGAATCTACAGCACTACTGGACGTCCTCACTAACTGGATAGATCAATACCGATGAATAATTATTACAAAGGACAAACGTTATGACGAGCCAAAAAAAAACTGCTGCTGATTTATTAGTCGATTGTCTCATTGCGCAAGAAGTGGAATATATTTTCTGTGTTCCGGGCGCATCTATTGATCCAATTTTAAATGTTCTAGCGGACAGAGGGCCAAAGATTATTGTTTGCCGGCATGAACAAAATGCTGCATTTATGGCGCAGGCTTGGGGTAAAATCACTGGCAAACCGGGCGTTTGTCTAGCGACAGCTGGTCCTGGTGCGACGAATCTTGTAACGGGTATCGCAACAGCCTCTTCCGAACGCGCGCCTGTTGTTGCAATTACGGGGCAAGTCTCTCTAAGAGTCAAATTCAAACAATCTCATCAAAACATAAATGCTGTCAGCTTATTTGAGCCGATAACAAAATGGAGCATTGAAATTGACCATCCAGACATTTTGCCGGACGTTGTTGCAAATGCTTTTCAAGCAGCTATGGAGCCTAGAGAAGGTGCAGTACATATCTCTATTCCGAGAGATATATTGGGCGAAAATATTAGTGAGTTAAAACCTATTCATGCCATCGTGCCGGAAAAAGTCAGCCAAGCGATGCAGGAAAAAATTCAATCTGCTGCAGAAATAATCGACCAAGCTAAATTTCCGGTTTTAATGTTAGGGATGGTTGCCAGTAAAGCGCCAAATACAAAAGCGCTGCGAGAATTCTTACGTCAATTTAAATTACCTGTTGTTGCGACTTTCGAAGCAGCAGGAGCTATTTCAAAAGATTTATTAGATTGTTTCATGGGGCGGTTGGGCATTTTCAGAAATCAGCCGGGGGATGAAATATTAAAATTAGCGGACGTACTCATCACGATTGGATTTGATCCGGTCGAATATGATCCTTATATTTGGAACAAAAAAAGCGATAGAAAAATCGTTCATCTTGATGAAGTGACGGCAACATTAGATCAATGTTATCAACCTAAAATCGAGTTGATCGGAAACATTGCATATAATTTAAAATCGCTCTTAGCGCATTTAAATACTTCTCCGCGACCGATACATGCGTTAGCAACGGAAACGCATCAATTACTTAAATCTCGATTAGAAGAAGGACAGCATTTAGCTGGATCGCCGGTTCATCCGCTTCGTGTAATTTATGAATTAAGTCAAATCGTGACAAGCGACATAATAGTTATTTCAGACGTCGGCAGTCATCAATATTGGATGGCAAGTCATTTCTTTTGCTATGAACCGGGGCATTTCTTAACAAGCATGGGCTTTCAAACAATGGGCATTGCATTGCCGTGGGCTATTGCGGCTGCGCTCGCAAGACCGAATAAAAAAGTGTTATCTGTTTCGGGGGATGGCTCGTTTTTAATGAGTTCAATGGAGCTGGAAACGGCTGTTCGTCTTAATTTACCGATTGTACATATGGTATGGGAAGATGGGGCTTATAATCTTGTTAAGATTCAGCAGCACTTAAAATACGGAAGAGACAGCGGCGCATGCTTTGGCAATATTGACACTGTAAAATACGCAGAAAGTTTTGGTGCCAAGGCATTTAGAATTGAAAAGGCTGAGGATATTGCGTCTATTTTGCAAGAAGCATTAACGATTGATAAGCCGGTTGTTATTTCCGTTCCCATTGATTATAGCGATAATATGGAAATAGTGAAAGCAACAGTCGCAAGCTGAATACTATACCCGCGAAAGGCATATAAAATGTCATTTCCTGCGGAAAAATTGTCATTCCCGCGAAAGCGGGAATCTATACTCTCTATAAGGAAAAATCATGCCAACGTTTAACATGATCAAAAACGAAGCGGAAGATATTGAATATATCGAAACGGATTTAACTGGAAAGGTATTGTTGGAAACCGCACCTTTAAACAAAGGAACTGCGTTTTCCGAGGAAGAACGACAAACGTTCGGATTGCTCGGACAATTGCCGCAGCATATTGAAATTCTAGAAGATCAGGCAGAACGTTGTTATCGGCAATATCAATCTTGTTCGTCTAGTTTAGCAAAAAACATTTATTTAAAGAACGTGCAAAATCAAAATGAAACGTTCTTTTATAAAATCGTTACGGATCACCTTGAAGAAATGCTGCCGATTATCTACACGCCGACAATTGGTGAGGCAGTAGAAAAATTTAGTTTGGAATTGAGAAAACCGCGAGGTCTTTTTATTTCTTATCCAGACAGAAATCGAATCGAAGAAATATTAGGAAATCGTCCCAATAAAACAATAGATTTAATTGTTGTAACGGATGGCGAAGGGGTTTTAGGTATTGGCGATCAAGGTATCGGAGGAATAGATATTTGTATTGGAAAATCAAGCGTTTATACATTATGCGCCGGCATAAATCCAAACCGAATATTACCGATTCAACTAGATGTGGGGACAAACAACAAAAAATTGCTTGATGATCCGCTATATCTTGGCTGGCGGCATGCCCGTATTTCTGACCAAGCGTATGATAATTTTATTACAGCTTTTATTGCGGCGATTAAAAATAAATTGCCAAACGCATATTTACATTGGGAAGATTTCGGAAAAGAAAATGCGCGTAAAAACTTAAATCGTTTTCGTGAAGAACTTTGTACATTCAATGATGACATGCAAGGAACCGGCATTGTTGCATCATCTTGCATTTTATCGGCTTTATCGGCATTTAATCAAAAACTAACAGCACAGCAGATTGTCTTTTTCGGAGCGGGTACGGCGGCGACAGGTATTGCCGATCAGCTTTGCTCTATCATGATACGAGATGGATTATCCGAAAGCGAAGCGCGCGAGCGTATATGGATGTTAGGCAGTAAAGGCTTATTAACCGACAGTATGTCAACGCTCACGTCTTTTCAAAAAATCTATGCAAAATCTTCCAAGCAAATTTCAGAATGGGAATTAGATAATGTCGGAAAAATTGATTTACGGATGGTCGTAAAGCATGTTCATCCATCTATTCTCATTGGTTGTTCAGCTGCATCTGGTGCATTTACGGAAGAAATCATTCAGGAGATGGCACATCATACAGAACACCCGATAATTTTACCGCTTTCTAATCCGACCTCGAAATCTGAAGCGGTGCCTAAAGATTTATTGAAATGGACAAAGGGCAAAGCGCTGATTGCAACAGGCAGTCCTTTCGAATCGGTAAAAACAAACGGAAAAACAATTCGCATCGCACAATGTAACAATGCGTTTGCTTTTCCTGGGCTAGGTTTAGGCATTATTGCATCAAAAGCAAAAAGATTAACAGACAATATGATTTGGGTGGCTTGTTTAGCATTAACAGATTATGCGCCGATCAAACAAAATAAAACCGCGCCTTTATTGCCTGATTTAAGTAGCATAAAAAAAATTAGCTGTCATATTGCAGAGGTTGTTGCAAAACAAGCTGTTGAGGATGGCGCAGCAGATAAAATTGATATTGAAAAATCCATAAAACAAGCTGTTTGGAAGCCGAAATATTATTCCTATCAAAAACCCAAAAAGATCCTTTAAATTTGATAGTAAATGCGGTAGTATTAATTTCATACCAAAGGTATTGGATGAATAAATGTATTTCTACATTTATTGCGTTAATTATGGAAAATTATAGTGTTCCATATAAATTTAAATCTTTATTTGGGAGTGCTATGAAATAGAGGAGCTGCTAATATGGCTAGTTGTAAAGGCACTGACTTATTAGATGGCAAGGTATCTAAAAACAATGAAAAGGATATTATTAAAAACGATACAATAACTGAACAACAGACTGAGGAGGAGCTGCCAAGCAAGGTCAAACGTACCGCACTTGAGGCTCGACATGCTGTTGAAGACTTCTTAGAAAAGAGAGAATACCACCTTCTGTATGATGAGATTTACACCTGACAAGGTGAGATCATAAAGAAACCCCAAAGTTATCTTGGGGTTTCTTTAACAACCAATTCACAATTGATACGTAATGCATTATTTTTTCATCTGTCTGATCTAAAGTAATAATCATGGATGCAGCAGTCCCATAATCAGCAAAACTTATAACCGTTTCATAAAAAAGACGCAAACAAGATGACCGACGCAAATCACAAAACAATCTTACGTATAGCTTCTTTTTCTCCTTTGCGTCAAATATTAGATTATTTGCTTCCAAAGCATATTGATCCAAACCTATTACATTCCGGCATGCGCGTCAAAATACCGCTAGGCAATAGAGATGTTATAGGCGTTCTATTGGAAACGGCAAAAACGACCGATATCCCGCAAAATAAATTAAAATCGATTAAAGAAGTATTAGATATGGAGCCGGTCATGACTGCTCAAATACTTAAGTTATGCCGATGGGCAAGTGATTACTATCATTACCCGTTGGGAGAGGTTTTACAAAATGCTTTACCAGTTTTACTCCGTCGAGATAAGCCTATAAAAAAAGACATTATTCAATTAGGACAGTCAACGAAATTGTCTGCTGAAACGCACAACAAAACGAAACCGTTAAAACTAAATGCCGCACAAAAAAAAGCAACAGCAGCTATGATCAAAAATCTTGATGAATTTAACTGTTTTTTATTGAACGGTATAACCGGCAGTGGAAAAACAGAAGTTTATTTACACGTCATTCAAAAAGTATTAGAAAAAAATCAACAAGCGATGGTATTAGTGCCTGAAATTGCTTTAACGCCGCAAACGCTAGAACGTTTTCAGCGCCGATTTGCCGTACCTATTGCTGTATTACATTCAAGATTAAATGACAAGCAGCGATTAATTGCGTGGATGCAGGCAAAATCCGGTACAGCAAGAATTATTCTAGGGACGCGTTCTGCAATATTCACTCCGTGTGAAAACTTGAGCCTAATTGTTATTGATGAAGAACATGATCTATCTTTCAAACAGCAGTCTGGATTTCGTTATTCAGCGCGCAATTTAGCGATTATGCGGGCAAGTTTTGAATCGATTCCCATTGTGTTAGGTTCGGCAACGCCGGCTTTAGAAACGCTCTATAATGCAAAAACCAGTCGGTATAAAACGTTATTTTTACCGGAACGCGCGGGCAATGCTGTGCATCCTAATTATTTCGTTATTGACGTTCGCAATGAACAGCTCTATCACGGACTATCAAAATCCCTATTAAAAGCGATTAAGCGGCACTTAAAACAAAACAGCCAAATTTTATTATTTTTAAATCGGCGAGGCTATGCGCCGACTTTAATGTGTCATGTTTGCGGATGGACAGCTGTTTGCTCGCATTGTGATGCGCACATGACGCTACATCAGTGTCCTCCTCGACTTCATTGTCATCATTGCGACACCAAATATCCGATACAAAATGCGTGTCCATCCTGCCGCAGTATGAATTTACAAACGTTAGGTGTCGGGACAGAGCACATAGAAGAAGGCTTAAAACAATATTTCCCAGACGTCCCAATTTCTCGAATTGATCGCGACACAACGCAGCGTAAAAATGCGATTGCTGATTTATTAGAAGATGTCCAAAAAGGCGATTCACGAATTCTTATTGGAACGCAAATGCTCGCGAAAGGACATCATTTTCCTAATGTAACACTTGTAGGTATTATCAATGCGGACAGCGGATTTTTCAGCGCGGACTTTCGGGCAGCTGAACGTATTGGACAATTGCTTGTTCAAGTTTCGGGGCGTGCTGGACGAGCTGAAAAGTCTGGAGAGGTTTTCATTCAAACGCACCATCCGCAGCATCCGTTATTATTACAGCTCATAAAAAAAGGCTACATGGAATTTGCTGAACTTGCGCTGCATGAACGTCAAGAAAGTCAGCTTCCGCCATACAGTTACTTAGCGCTTTTGCGCGCGGAAGCAATTAAAAAACAATCAGCCGAAGCATTTTTATTGAGCATAAAAAAAATTGCACAAACGGCTACAAATAAAAATGTAAAAATTCTCGGTCCCATTCCTTCTGCGATGTTGCGACGGAAAAATCACTTTCACTATCAACTATTATTTCAATCTGCGAGCCGGACAGCTTTACAAATTCTATTAAAAGACATAATGCCGAAAATCGAAAAAATAAAATCACAAAGGCAAGTTCGTTGGTCGTTAGACGTTGATCCGCTAGAGATGAGGTGAAATGTTTTATTTTGTATTTTATCTATATTTATGATAAAAAAATAATTAAGCTTAATTTGTAGGGTGCGATTAAAAGTGCGGTCAAAATTTGTCATTCCCGTGAAAGCGGGAATCCATATTCTAAGTCGCCCGCAATAAAAAGCAAATAAAATGGTCATTGCACTATGGATTCCCGCTTTCGCGGGAATGACAAGGGTGAGGGAATGACAGTTTTTTTCGATGATCGCACTTTTAATCGCACCCTTAAGTTGATGCCTATATTAATAGGATTGAAAAACTTATGGTCATATTCATTCGGTTTGTGCTGACAGAGGTTTTCATAGCAAATCGAATGAAGACATATTAAAGCAGCACGAAATTTACGATGCGATGTGTCCTAGCGTGAGTTTACTATAACATTAGTTAAAAAAACCCGATTTATTTTATTTTTCAATCAATTAGACGCTTCGTTTTTGTATACACCAACACCTTTAAATTTTGGGCGAAGTGTGTGGAAATTCTTAACTGATAAAGCATTTATTATGCTTTCTTCTTCCTTATTCATTTCTTCCAGTTTGT
>CBDVDN010000043.1:0-8413 GCA_965372775.1 uncultured Gammaproteobacteria bacterium | reverse complement strand
GTGCTTTGAGCAAGAAAGACGTAGCCAAGCGACTGGATTTGTCATATCGACATACCAAACGTCTTGTGAAAGCATATGAACGCACGGCGCAAAGGGGGTGATATCGAAACAACTAGGAAAAACCAGCAACAGAAAATTTTCTGAATTATTCAAAGCATCTGTTCGAAAAATCGTTGAAAGCGATTATCAAGATTTCAAACCAACCTTTGCGGCTGAGAAATTGTGCGAACGCCAAATTGTATTAAGCAAAGAAACATTACGACAGTGGATGATCGAATGGGACTTATGGAAACTCAAACGTCATAAACCGGTCAAAATACACCAGCAAAGAGAAAGACGTCCCTGTTTTGGTGAGCTTATTCAAATCGATGGATCGCCTCATAATTGGTTCGAAGGACGGCATGAAAAATGCTGTTTAATTGTATTCACCGATGATGCAACGAGCCAGATCGTCCAAATGCTTTTTGTGCCAGTAGAAAACACAAAAGCTTATTTTGAATGTACGAGACGCTATATCAAAATATATGGAAGACCAGCAACGTATTATAGCGATCGGCATAGTATATTCCGCGTTAACAAGGGAGATGGTTCTGGGGAAACTCAATTTGAACGCGCTATGAGAGAATTAGGCATCAATGTTATTTGCGCAAATTCAGCTCAAGCGAAAGGACGTGTCGAAAGAGCTAACCTAACGCTGCAAGATAGGTTAGTCAAAGAATTACGATTACACAATATTTCAAACATTGACACAGCAAATAAATATCTCGAGGAATTTAGAGAAGCATACAATAAAAAATTTGGTAAACCGCCAGGGAACAATACGGATATGCACGTTAAAGCATTACCAGACGATCAAACTCTCGATTTGATTTTATCTGAAAGATATACTCGAAAAATAAGCAAAAACTTGGAATTTAGCTATAACAGCAAGACGTATCAAATTATTGTCGTTAAAGGTCAAATTGGCTACGGTTTAAGAAATTCGAAAGTCAAAATCCGCCAACACGTTAACGGCGAAATGTCTGTGTGGTACAAAGGCAAACGTTTAAATTACAAAGAATTTTAAATATAAGGCTTACAGCCAATTTTATCATGTAAAAAGTGTAACCCTGTTTTGAACCACGCCTGTTTTTTATTGGTTCAGCACGTATAAATGAAAGATTATCGTTTTATGAGTTTTGTTGACTTTATTTGTTTTCACTTTATAAAAAATCTGCCACCCCGGTGCTGCCCCAGAAGCAGAAGTTGTTGCTGGGAAGTTAGTTAACTCATTGAAAAGACTGGTAGCTACGGGTGGGCTCGAACCACCGACCTCGGCATTATGAGTGCCGCGCTCTAACCAGCTGAGCTACGTAGCCTGAATATGGTCTTTTGGAGGAAAAGCATTTTGACGGGTGTTGAGGCGTTTGTCAAGACGTAAAAAAGCGCCGAAACGGCGCTTTTTTACTTTAAGAAAATTCTCATACAAGAATGTATGATCGATTAGGTCGTGAACGTTACACCTAAGAACGGTCCACTGAATGATAGATCTTGTGGTTTCATGCTAAGTCCATTTGTTTCATCAAAGTCCACGTTTTCAATGACATTGAAGTAATGTGTTATTTTCCAACCTGCACCAACAATCAAAGAAGAACTATTGGCGAAACGATGAGTATAATTAACGCCAAGCTGTGCATCACATTCGGGGACAATGTGATCTTTTGATTTGTTGTCACGGGTAGTAGCATCAGTGGAAACATGCCAAGTGGTTCCATCCCACCATTTAGTGATTTCGTTAGTGGAATATTTGGTGTCAAGTGTTCCGGCTAAAAGCGATCCGCCAATACCCCCAATGATTTCAAATCCGTGAGTTAAATCATAATTTCCATCGAGAGCTAAACGAGGACCAATGCCGGAAAAATCACTCGTTAGTTTAACATTTTCGTTATCGACTTCGATGTGTCCCTGTTGATTGTTTTCTCCTTTATAATACGCTTTGATCTCGGAATTGGTACGCGCATAACACAATCCCGCTGCTGCATGTAATGCTAACTTATGACCAACATTGATTTTTTGACCGAACATAAGATCAACAGCATCATAATCAAAGTCAGCTTTGCCTTGGGTATAATCAGCTGGTAAATCTGTGATTTCGAGAGGGAAAAATGATCCTATGCGATTTTTTGCTGTTACGGAATCTGAATCATCCGTACTTAGGCGAGTATATTGAAGTGCAATATCATCGGCTGTTCCGACGATATGATAAGCAGCACCAAGGCTAAAGCCAAGATAATGATCAGGGTCAATGTGGAATGGTCTCCAGTGCTGTCACTTACGATAGCATATTTAAGACCATTGCTTGTGGTGGGTTGAAAATACAATGCTTCAGCATTAAAAGACCAAGCTGAAGCTTGAACCGGTACGGTTACATATTGTGAAAAGCTGGGGCTGTTGCTTTTGGCATTGGGGCGGCTGCCGCCATTGCATTAGCAGAAAGACCCATACTAAGCGCTGCAGCGCCTAAAATAAGTTTATTCATGTTAGAAATACTCCTTAGTAACTAGTTAAAAAATAAGCCATAAAGCTATAGGGTTATTTTTCTCGTGTCTAGTGCTTTGTCAGAGCAAAAATTTAGGATTGTATAGTTTTGTACCATCGTAGACGGGTGAGCCAAATATTTACAATCAATTTATCCTAAAATTATGGATTGACAGAACACTAGTGATAAAAAGGGTTTTAATTTTTTAGTGAATTTGGATTTTATTTGTTCAAAACAGCTTGTAAATATCTTAAATATCTATAGAATACACGTTTTTCCTTGCTTTACTATATTTTGTAGAAAGCTAATTTTTAACCATAAGGAGGCGCAATACTATGCGACATTATGAGATCATGTTTTTAGTGCATCCCGATCAAGGCGATCAGGTTTCTGCTATGATTGATCGTTATTGTGATGCTATCAAAAAAAATAACGGTATCATTCATCGTCTTGAAAATCTAGGCAAGCGGCAGCTTGCTTATCCAATCAATAAAATTCATAAAGCATGTTATGTTTTGATGAATATCGAGTGTGATCAAAATACATTAGACGAGATAAAAAATAATTTTCGTTTTAATGATGCAATTATACGGAATTTAGTTCTTCTTAAAGAAAAAGCTATTACAGAGCCTTCTCCTCTTTCAAAAGAGGGACAAAAACGTAGCGCAGGAATTGTAGCTTCGGATAGCGTTGCTAAGAAACCGAAATCTGAGGCAACAGTCAAAAAAGATATTGACGAAGTAATTAACAAAACAGAGGGGGAGTAAAGAAGATGGTTTATAGAAGAAGGAAAGTTTGTTATTTTTCGGCGAATAATATTAAGGAAGTCGATTATAAAGATGTTGAACTTTTGAAGAAATTTATTACGGAAACAGGGAAAATTGTACCTAGCCGTATTACGGGAACCAGTGCCCGCTATCAGCGTCTACTGGCTAATGCGATTAAAATAGCTCGGTTTTTAGCTTTATTGCCTTATTGTGATAGGCACCAGTAAAGTTATGCTGTTTGAGAAACTTGGCAATTTTTCGATGCGTAGTCGCAAGCACGCGATTGTTTTAACGCTTCTATTCATGTGTATTCCGTTTTTGTTCGTCTCTAGTTTGGGGTGGGGAAAAATAGATGCCATCATAGTAATCGATATTCTCATTGTTCCGAGCATTGTTATTATTGCTTTAATTACATTACATAAAGGAATAGCGGAAGGCGCCATTGTATTTTTATGGGCGGTGCTTCCTTATGTCGTGATGGGATTTGTTACGGCGTGGTCGCCTTTTACGGATGTTATATTATGCGGTTGTTTTTCCGTATGGATTTTAGCGGTTATTTTAAGATGTTATGCAAATTGGACGTTAACATTAGAATGCGCTGCGCTTATGGGTGCTTTGGCTGTTGTTATTGCTCATATTGTTATGCCTCATATTGATTTGTGGTGGACTAAGCGAATTATGAGTGATTTTCATAACTTTTCCAATATATACCATTTGAATTGGTCAGTGAATCGCGTTCAGCAGTCTGCAGAAGTTGTTGCGCAATACATGACGGGTATGCGGGTGGTTATTGTTGCATCGATTTGTTTGATCGAGTTGATTTTAGCACGGTCTTTACAGGCTAAATTATATAATCCTAAAGGTTGGCATAATGAGTGGAATTATTTGCGTTTAAATTTTCTCGCTATTATTCCATTAGCGGTTTGTATGATTCTTGCAGGATGGGGTTCTAGTATTTTTAAAGATGTTTTGCCCATAGTAATGATGCCTTTTTTAATTGCGGGCATTAGTTTGGTGCATGGATCTTTGTCTATACGAAAAGCGTCGACAACGTGGTTTGTTGTATTTTATATATTATTAGTCGCTGCAATTGCTATTTCTCCGATTTTCTTGATGTTGTTGGTTATTGCTGCTGTTATAGATAGCGTTATTAATTTTCGCGCTAAAATAGCAATACCATTGGAAAATTAAATTTTATATAGGTGTTATGATGAAAGTGATTTTATTGGAAAAAATTCATAAATTAGGTGATCTGGGCGATATAGTTCAAGTTAAATCCGGATATGGTCGTAATTATTTAATTCCACAGGGGAAAGCTGTATCTGCAATAGAAGTGAATGTGGCAAAGTTTGAAGCGCGTCGAGCGGAGCTTGAAAAAGCTGCGGCGGATGTTTTAGCTGTCGCACAAAAACGAGCTGAGGCGTTAAAAGATTTAAATGTTGTTATTGCTAGCAAAACTCAAGAAGCGGGTAAACTTTTCGGATCTGTTAGCGCTAAAGATGTTGTAGATGCTATGACAGAAAAAGGATTGACTATTGAAAAGCGTGAAGTGATTTTTCCGGAAGGCGTTATTCACAAAATCGGAGTGTATGAAATCACTGTGCGATTACATAGTGATGTTGTTGTGCCGATTAAGCTGAGTGTTACAGATGAGAGTGGAAGATTGGAAATAGAAGGTGAAGAGCCTATTTCGGCAGCAATAGAAGAGGAAGAGTCAACTGTTGAAATAACAGAAGAAGAGCCAGTTCCTGAAGCTGAAAAAGAGATAGAAAAGGTCGAGGAAGAAGTTGTTGTTGAGGAACAGGAAAAAGAGGATTGAAGTGGTATTTTTTTATGGTTTATGGTAAAGATTGTAGGTTGGGTTAAGCTCCCCCCTAAGCAAAACAAAATTATCTAAACTAGAATTTGTTTTTGTCTATAAAAAATATAAGATATTTTCGTTAAGCGCAGCCCAACAATTTTGTTGGGCTGCGCTTTATATAATATTACGGCTTTTTTCCAGTATGTCTCAAGTTTTATTTAATCTGGTGCTTAATAGATCTATAGGCGCTTAGCCTAACCTGCGAATTTTTATGATTTCAAATGGATTGATGTAGATAACTATGGCTGAAATGAAAGAAACAAAATCTCACAAGCGAAAAACTTCTACTCGCAAAAAACGTGATCTTCAAACTGATGCAGTAAAAGTTCCGCCGCATTCCGATGAGGCCGAACAATCGGTCTTAGGCGGCTTAATGCTGGATAATAAAGCTTGGGATAAAATAGTTGATCGAATTTCCGAACAGGATTTTTATCGTAATGATCATCGTTTAATATTTAATACGATGACGGAACTAGCCAGACGTGACAAACCTTTTGATGTATTAACGCTTGCTGAATCTTTAAAAGAATACGATAGATTAAGTGAGGTTGGCGGAGAAGTTTATTTATTTGAGTTAGCAAAAAATACCCCGAGTGCTGTAAATATTGTTGCTTATGTAGATATTGTGCGTGAGCGTTCCGTGTTGCGGCAGCTTATTGATATTGCGCATGAGATTGCAGATGACGCCTTTCATCCGGAAGGTAGGCAGAGTGCGGAATTATTGGATAATGCTGAACGTAAAGTTTTTTCTATTGCAGAACAGCAAAATCGTGGTGCTGGACCGAGAAATATTAAAAGTTTATTAGCTGGCGCAGTCGATCGAATTGATACATTATTTCATAGTACTGATTCTATAACCGGCTTAGCAACTGGTTATAATGATTTCGATGATAAAACATCTGGATTGCAGCCGGCAGATTTAATTGTTGTTGCTGGTCGTCCTTCGATGGGTAAAACTGCATTTGCAATGAATGTGGCTGAACATGCCGCAATTAAAGGAAAAAAACCAATTTTAGTGTTCAGTATGGAAATGTCTTCAGAATCACTCGCGATGCGTTTGATGTCATCGCTTGGACGTATCGATCAGCATAAACTACGGACGGGTAAATTAGACGATGATGATTGGCCGCGCATCAATAATGCGGTGAGCTTACTATCTGAAGCGTCGTTATTTGTCGATGATACGCCGAGCTTAAGTCCGGCCGAATTACGTGCGAGAGCAAGACGATTATCGAGAGAGCAAGGTCAACTAGGCTTAATTGTTATCGATTACTTACAACTTATGCAAGTGCCAGGCAGTAGTGAGAATAGAGCGACGGAAATTTCCGAAATCTCTCGTAACTTAAAAGCACTTGCTAAAGAACTTAATGTGCCGGTTATGGCGCTGTCACAGCTTAATCGAAGTCTTGAACAACGTAATGATAAACGTCCAGTTATGTCGGATTTGCGAGAATCCGGTGCAATCGAACAAGATGCAGATTTAATTGTATTTATTTATCGTGATGAAGTATATAACGAAAATAGTCCAAACAAAGGTAAAGCTGAAATTATTATTGGTAAGCAGCGTAATGGACCGATCGGAAAAGTTATGCTGACTTTTTTGGGGAAATATACGCGGTTTGAAAATTTCACCCAAGATGTTACTTATAGTTACGAGAATTAACCCATGCCTCGTCCAACCTCTATGCATATCGATATCGATGCGCTTTTGCATAATTTTAATTGCGTTCAAAAATTAGCCCCAAATAGTAAAATTATTTCAATGGTTAAAGCCAATGCATATGGGCATGGTTTAAAGCGGATCGCAAAAGCATTGTCGATGACACACGCTTTTGGTGTTGCTTGTTTAGAAGAGGCTAAAATTATTCGAAAAAACGGACTTCAAAATTCTATTGTATTGATGGCGGGATTTTTTACGCGAGAGGATTTAAAAGAAGCGTCTAGTATAAGTTGTGAATGTGTTATTCATGAACTTTGGCAAATTGACGCACTGTGTCAATGTGATTTAAAAAATCCCATAAAAATTTGGATGAAAATTAATACGGGCATGAATCGTTTAGGGTTTATGCCGCAGGAAGTAAATGATTTTTATAGCCGTTTAAAAAACTGTAAAAACGTTAACGGATTGCCGCGATTGATGACGCACTTTGCTGATGCGGATAGCCCAAACAAATCGACAACGAAGTCTCAGATAAATATTTTTAATCAAGTGACGCGAGATTTGTCCGGTGAAAAAAGTTTAGCGAATTCTGCTGGTATTTTAGTTTTTCCGAAAGCGCATGCGGATTGGATCAGACCCGGCATTATACTTTATGGTGTTTCACCTTTTAACGATCGTACTGGTGCGGATCATAATCTTAAACCGGTTATGACATTAACCTCCCAGATTATTTCAATTCGCAAGCAGCGCAAAGGCGATGCGATTGGATATGGCGGTGTGATGCGTTGTGAAGAAGATATGCCGATTGGTATTGTTGCGATTGGATATGGCGACGGTTATCCTTATTATGCAGTTGGCGGTTTACCGACAAGGGTTAATGATAAAGTTTGTCCGCTTATTGGTCGTGTTGCGATGGATATGTTAGCAATTGATTTGCGCGCTTGTCCGAATGCAAAAATAGGCGATACGGTTTTGCTTTTAGGGAAGGATCTGCCAGTTGAATATATTGCTAAACAATTAAATACTATTCCGTATGAATTATTGTGTCGATTAAAGGAGGAACGAGGATGAAACTTACTTACTTAGCGCATGCTGCTTTTTTATTAGAGTCAGAGAGCGGCGTAAAACTTTTGATGGATCCTTATGAGTCTGGTGGATTTGATGGGGCGATAGGTTATGATCCGATTGATGAAATCGTAGATGCTATTACGATTAGTCATGCGCATGCTGATCATGGCTATATAGCACCGCATCATAAAACGGCCAAACAATTTAATAAAATCGGACAATATCAATTCGAGAATATAAAAATAAAAGGTATAAAAACTTTTCATGATATGAGTCAAGGGAAAGAGCGGGGCGAGAATATTATTTTTATTATAAGGATTGATGAAATTGTTATTTGTCATTTAGGCGATTTAGGTCATCCTTTAAAAAAAGATATTTTAGAGGAAATTGGAAAAGTTGATGTGTTGATGCTGCCGGTCGGCGGCACATTTACGATTAATACTAAAAGCGCTTCAGAAATTATGACAGCGATTAATCCTAAAATTTGTATTCCTATGCATTATAAAACTGAAAAATTAGGTTTTGATTTAGCGCCGGTT
>CBDVDN010000042.1:0-8447 GCA_965372775.1 uncultured Gammaproteobacteria bacterium | reverse complement strand
TGCGTTCTTAAGATTTAAAGTTAGCCCTGAAGGACGTATTACTGAATATCGACCGGATATTGTTTTCAATGTTGCTTCTATACGCCGTTATCCATTCGCACAATATGACGTCTCTCAATATCCGCCGCAAACGGCACCCTACATTGGCGCAATGGAAAGCTGGATTAAAAAACAAGATCCGCAGCAAATAACGCTTATTGATCTTACGCACAATAGATCTGGACAACTCATGCTTAAAAAGCAATATGCGCATATTGATGAAAAAGGCTGCGGCATAGAAGATAAAGATACTTATGAAGAAAAAACAGACTGGTTAAAGACTGGGCTTTGGGTTCACCGTCAAGTCAAAAAACAAGAAGGTATTTATGCAAAAACCCAACAAGAATTCGATCCGCTCAATCGCCCGCTTTTTCATATCGACCCACTCAAACAAAAAACAACTTACGAATATGTCGATGAAAAAATGCAGTGTCTTGAAACGCAGCCAAACGGACTAAAATGCCTTATGCAATATGACGCTGCACGAGATATTACGGACACAACAGAAACTGTACAAACGCCAAATTTTCAAATCAGAAAAACCCATTTCGATATTGATCTAGAATTTAGACCTGTCCGCATAACGCATCCAGACAATCTCAAAAGCTATCAATATTTCGATCGATTAAACCGCTTATGCTTTGAAGTTACACCAAGCGGTCATGTGATAGAACATCAATTTGACGATATTCACCGTTTTCAAGCTAAAATTAATTATGAAGGTATAGTCGATCTAAAAAAACTTGATCCAATGCCGCCATTTCCGCCAAGGATTTCTCTGCTGTTTGAAGAACTTGAAAAAATAAAAAAACCTCAATATGACCGTTATCAATATACATTTTTCGATAAATCAAAACGACCGCGCTATGCGGTTGACCCCGAAGGCGCATTAATCGAAAAACAATACGACGCACTTGGGCGCTTAACAGCTAAAACCGAATATGCTGCCCCAATCACATTAGACCTTTTAGACAAACTCAAACAAGGATTGCCAATCCCACTTATACCCGATGTCCGCAAGGATCGTTTAACGCAATACTTTTATGATCAAGACAGCAATCTTACTAGAACCGTTGATCCTGCAGGATACGTTACTGAACATCAATATGACGGTGCAGACCGTATAATAGAACAAACGCTTTTTGATACGCCTCTAAAAACTCGAAACTTCCCATTGCCTATACAGCCGTCTCCAAAAGATGCACACACATTATTTTATTATGATGCAAAACAGCAATGGATTATGCGGATTGACCCCGAGAGTTTTTTTGTGCAACACGATTATTATTCGAATGGTTGTCTTTTTAAAGAAACCTGTTATGCCAATAAAGCAAAAATTGACAGATTTTCTTTAGCGCTACCCAAACCGCCAGTGCCGTCATCTGAAGATCACACAACCGTCCATCAAATCGACCTTTTAAATCGACCCATTCGAACAGATTATTTGGTAAATAAAATAGTAACAGCAGCTTATGATGTTATGGGAAATATAACAGAACAAAAGACATTCGACCGTACGGCAATTGATCTCTTGTCGCCCGATGAAAGCCGCAGCCACCATATGCGCTACGATGGATGGACGCAATATATCGCTGAAGCAAATCCATACGTATCACAAAAACTTGCCGAAATTGATGCTAATAAATCTCTAACGCCAGAACAAAAACAAATTGCAAAAGAAAAACTATGGCAAGAAAGCGGCATAAAACATATTTACGATGCATCGAGCGGCTTAAAACTTCGCACTATTAATCCGCTTAGCTACGCAACTTATTACTATTACGACTTAGACAAACGCCCAATTTTCACAATCGATCCAAATGGCGTTATACGGCAAATAGAAATTAATGCGTTTGGCGAGATTGTCCTCACACGGCAATTCATTAATCGACTCCCTGCTGACATTTTACAAACACTTGAAGGTGGCTTTATAACAAAAGACATCGAAGCAGCTTTTGAAAAATACAAAGACGATGATCACGACATCATGATCGAAACGCTGCATGATCGATGCGGACAAATCATTCAGCGCACAGATCCTGAAGGCTATATCTCTACATTCGATTACAGCGCTTTTCATCAAATGATCGAAGAACATCTGCCGATCGACGAAAAAAAACCAACACTCACAATCAAACACATAAGAGATTTACGCAACCTTGAAATTCAAACGATCAAAATGGGCTGCGATTTAACAATTATCACCCGCCGTGAATTCAAAAGTCCTTATGGCAAACAAACGAAACGAATTGACCCCTGCAATGGTCAACACCTCATCGATTACGACCGACGCGGCGATGCGGTACAAATCACAGACCCTCTATTACGCACAACAAAAATTACACGGGACGCTTTTAGAAGAACTTTTACTCGAACCGATGCTGTAAATCATAAAACAGTGCATATTTACGATCAAAGAACGCGCACACATAGAACGTGTTATCCTATTCAAGGGACGCATCTGCTTGTACAAACAAACGTTTTCGAAGAAAAAATCACTGAATCCGATTCGCTAAACAACACAAAAATATTCTCGCATGCACCAGACGGACAAATAACCTGTTACGAAGATTCTTTAGGATTTAAAACGCAAAATATTTATAACTATTTAGGCTGGCATGCCTTTCATATTGATGCAGCAAATGTTCAAATTGCCTATGCGCGCAATCCTTCTGGACAAGTCATTGAACAAGCTGAAAATGCGTTAGGCGCACCGCACATCAGGCGTTATACACGAGACGGCATCGGCAGAGCCACGCAAATTATCAACCCGAAAGGCATTGCCATTCAGCAAGTATTCGATCGAAAAAGCCGAAAACTGCAATCACTTATTGCTTTGCCTTCAAGCAGCTCCAATTCAGAAGAAAAAAGCATAACGCTCTTAACGCAAACCGCTTATAACGCGCAAAGCCGTATTCAGCTCATGCGCGGTGATAAAACAAATCCAGATCAATCCTTAACAGTCTGGCGGCAAGATAGCTTAGGACGCATCGCTGCACAAATTATCGATCCGATCACGCAAACTATTCCTAAAAGACTAAACTTAACCACCGCCTATCACCGCGATGCTATGGGGCGTGTTACACATCAAATTGATGCAAACGGACATTCAATCTGGCATTTTTACGATCTTAGCAGTCAAAAACGCTTTACAGTTAATCCAGAAGGCGGCATTACAGAATGGCAATACGGACTAAACCGAAAATGCGCTTCAATGCGTCTTTACTTCAATCCCATTGAATTATCAAAAATAACAGAGCAAACAACCTTAGCAGAACTGCAAATGATGCTCTCTCCGACTGATGGCGATACACAATACTATTATTTCTATGATGAAAACAACAGACTGCGCTTCGAAGTTCATGTAAAAGATTTTGGACCTGCGCAAACACAACGCGCAAGCGTTTTAGAAACTCGTTACGACGCAGCTTCGAGAAAAACACAAGCCATACAATATTACGAATTCTTTGATTTAAAAACCTTTGAAGGACTCACAACCGCAGATATCGAAAAAATTGCCGCTCAAAAATCCGATCCCGCACGTGATCGTATTACATACGTCATTTTCGATGAGGACAATCAAGAACGGTTTATTATAGACGGCGAAGGCTATGTTACAGAAAAAATGTATGATTCTCGCGGCAGCGAAATCTGTGAAATCCGCTATGCAAATTTCACAGATGATCCCGCATCTTTAGCAAAACTTCTGCCTGAACAAGTTCGAGCACACTTAAAACTTGATCCTTTACGCGATCAAATCACTTATACAGTTTTTGATGTCTTTAAAAAACCCATATTTCATGTTGATGCAGAAGGCTTTGTCAAAAACTATCTTAATGATGAAAACGGCAACTTAATACAAACCTGCTGTTTTGCGGATAAAATAAATATTCCGCCGACATACAATGAACTTGTTCAAAAACTCATGACCTTAAAACCAGATCCAAAACGAGACCGCATCACAAAAACGCAATACGACGATGCTGATCGAAGAATTACTGAAATGGATGCTTTAGGCTATGAAGAACGCTTTGCGCTTGACTCAGTCGGACAAACCAAAATCCGCACAGATCAAGCCGGCTTTGGCTGGACATTCGAACATGACCGCGCAAACCGCTGCACATTAGAAACATCACCGCCAAGTTTAGTCACTTACGTTCAAGAAGAAAAAGATGGTCAATTAAAAGCCGTACAGCAGACGCTCGGCGTTCAGCGTCAAAGAACTTACGACAATCTCGATCAAATCACACAAATAATAGAAGCGCCGAACACAAAAGACCCGCGTGAATTTAAAGCAAGCTATACACCTTGCTGCGATCTTAGCAAAACAAAAATTGAACAAGCTGCTATTGATGATCCATCGCTTCCCTCAAGTTTTGAAAAGCGTCCTGAAAAAACCGTTGATATCACAACGCAGATTGTTTATAACGCTAAACGTCAAAAACTCGTAGAACAACTGTTAAATGGTACATGGAAATTCTACGTTTATGATCGTTTTGGATTGCCGCTTTATATTGTAAAACCAGACGGCAGCGTTACAAAAACAGAGCGCAACGCTTTTGGTGAAATAGCACGCATCACACGCCATGCAAACTTCTTAAAATTAGATTTAAGTCAATTCACAAAAACCGGCATTCCTCGAGCCGTATTAGAAGGACATTTAATTCCAAGCGAAGATGACCGAATTACGGATATCTACTACACCCGCCGCGGCGAAAAAGCGCAAGCGCAATACAGCCCAAAAGTCTTTGTCTATCTTCCAAACAGAAAACTAAGTTTAGAAAATGCCAAAACGCGCACAACGCATAACGCTTTTGGAAAATGCACCTATCATGCAAAACTTATAGCGCCGGATATTTGGGCAGAAACACTTACTTGGTTTGACCGTGCCGGTAATAAAATTGCAGTATGCAGTCCGGAAAGATACATAAAACGTCACAAATACAACGCTTTTGGTCAAGAAATAGAAAGAACGGAATTTGCTGTACCGCTTTCAAAAATGCCAAAACCAAGCTGGACAATCGCAGATTTAGATAAAGCGATCACGCCTTCAGAAGAAGACCGCACAATACAATCTCGTTATGATCTGCGCGGTCAAAAAACAGCTGAAATGCTCTTGTCTGCTGAAACGCAACGCATTGAGTTCGACGAAAAACATATTCCCAATTTAGTAGACAATCCACCGCGCGATTTGACCAAAGGCATGCAGCATGATGCAAGAAAAAATCTTATTGCTATAACGCACGAAGACGGCAGCACTGAATATTTATTTTATGATCCTCGTAACCTTAAAGTTGCAGAAACTAGCGTTCCGCGTGAAAGTAAAGATGAAAAAGAACAACCTATTACGCTCACGCCGCTTACTCGCTACGGCGTTAATCCGCACGGACAAACGGTTGCAACAAGACGATATAAGCAGGGTACAAAAGACGTTTCGCCTAAAAAACTGCCTGAACCTATTGCACCAGATCCCGATGATCAAACTGAAATAGTCCTGCGTGAAAAACAACGCGGATTGCCAACACTTCGTCAAGATGCAGAAGGTCGTCAAAAAGCCACAACTTATACGTCTGCTAAAAAAACAGCACGACAATTCTGGCGGTTAAGCACGTTTAGTCCATCGCAGCCTTCTTTTCTGCAAAAGATCATACCGCCTATTTGGCCGCTTGCTTCATCCGAAGAAAAAGCCATTCCTTTCACAACTACTGTACACATCGACGACAAACGATTCGTTTACGATCCACTCAACCGCCCAATAAAAATGACGATTTCACACGACAATAAGCCCGTTGAAATCTCAGCATCACTTTATAATGCTTTTGATGAACTCATTGGCGAAGGTCCCGGTGATGGCACTTGGTCAACTTACCGTCGTTACACCGGTCTTGGCGGTATGTGGTCATCCAATAAAGACGGCGGCGTTCCTACACTATTCATCCAAAACTTAACAGGCAAAGAAATTGTTCGATTTGAATCGCCAACTCACGATTTAAGTGCCGCCTCATATGCAGACATGCCTAGAATAAACGAATGGAAAATAACAGATTTAGAACGCACAGAAACAACTCGAGATAAACAACAACGTCCAACACAAAAAACACTTGTCGCGCATTACACACCACATTCTGATCAAGCTGAAAATATTCCTTTAACATTCACGTCTGGACAATTAACCCCGCAATTTGGACAAACGAGCGTTGCATGGATATCGCCGCAGGAAAAAAATGTTCAAGCGCAATTTACGCTTTGGCCTATTGCATTACCAACTCAAAAAACACAACTCGAAATTCATGCAAAAGACGGCTGGATGGGCGTAGACGTATCGGCTAGAACAAAACTTTCAACGGATGTATACGGATATGACATAGACTATTACTTTATAAACCCGCAGACAAATACTGCAGAACAAAAAGCAATTTATCAAACGCACGGCACAATACAATTTGATAACGGCAATCAAACACACAGTCAATCGCTTGTTGTGATGGTTGAATCTGACAATATTCTAAGCCTCAGAGGGAATGCGTCTGGTATTCCGCAAGTCGAACTCTGGCAGGATGAAGTAAAACTCGAAACGCTGCCCGTTTATATTGTTCCTAAACAAAGAAAATATCTTGTCGATTTAAGCCAACAGCGCTCCGGTACTTATCAAATTAAACCGCTTCGATATGTTCCAAAAGACAGCGACTCAATTAGCTTGCCGTTTACAATCTACACAGAAAAACTATCCAAAAAGCCGCTCTCTCGCGAAATACCGGTACAACAAATGCAACTCCTACTGCTCGGCAAGCATGGACAGCTTATTTGGCAAGTGCCAAAAGCCTTTCAATCAAAACCGGTTCTATTCGTGTGCCACTACGAATCTGAAAACCGTGAGCTTTTTATGCAGATCGAAACGATTGCACCAATTGCCGCACAACAACCAATACTAGATGAAACTGGACATATGATTATGCCCAACTTCAAATTTGAGCATCATGTCGTAAAAATCAACAGAATCTCTTTAGGACTCATTCTAAGCCCTGAAGAAAAAAAACAAGAAGATCAAGAAATCATTCCGATATACATTGTCTTACCGCCTGAACAAATACAAGCAATAAAGCATAAACTACTATCAGCAAAACGAGAAACTTTAACTGAATTAGAATGCGGGTCATGCGTTCAAGCCATCTCATACGATGCGCAAAGCAAAAAACAAATTCAAACTTTTTCATTTGACCCTAGGCTAATTCTGTACATTACCCCATGGGAAAATCTTGAATCACCGCCACAATTTGAATACCAAGACACAACGCTCGACCGCTTTGCAAGCTGGGATAAAATACAAAGCACCGGCATAACAAAAAAAGGTGTCGTCGTAGATGTAACGACCATGCCGATCGGCTATTACCCCTGCCGGCACGAAAAAATGCCGGAATTTTCAATGACTATCGCACACGGCAATGTACTCTATCCGAGCAGCAATACAAGCGCTGAATTACTACTCGAAGAAAAAGAAGAAAAACATGCTTTGCAAACATTCGATCCGCCAACACGTCAATACAAACATGATGCTTGGAATAATATGATTCAGCAAACGGACAGTCTTGGACATCAAACTCAATTTCAATTTAGCAAGCGCAATCGCTGTATTCAAATGACACAGCCTAGAGTTGAAATCGTTTTAGAAGACGGCACACATACTGAAATATCGCCGGTCACGCGTCAAGGATATAATGAACGACTATTTAATATCGGAACGCTTGATCCTAATCAGCATACTGAAGCCTACACTGTCGATGCTGCTGGACAAAGACTTCAACAAATTTTAGGCGAAAGTACAATATATAGACAATGGGTATACGACTGTCTAAAGCGCATGATAAGACGTTATGACGGACGCATGGAAATATGGCAGTATGCTTATAGCCATACCAATCAACCGCTCTCTATGACCCTGCCGTCTGGACTTAAAAATCAATTTGCCTACAACGAACGCGATCAGCGTATCAGTACGACAAATCCAGCTAATAATACATGGCAGTATAACTTCGAAGCACGCGGCAATGTCTCTGAAAGCTATCTGCCGCTTGGACAATGCACAAAATTTCAATGGGATAGAAATCATCAGCTTATTCTGCAGCAAAATCCCGGACAATGCGGACAGCTTGTCTGGCAAAGAAATTATTTCAGCAAAATCACAGTGCATATTGATCTTGGCGGCACAAAATTCACATACGGCTACGATTTTAAATTTCAAATGATTTCTCAAATATCTTCAGGCGGACCGCCAAGACAGCAGGCCAAACTCGTTCAAGTTCAAAAATGGTGTGGAAAAACTTATGAAAACCAATACAGCATTGTACCGCCACAACATTTAGAATTCACCTATGAACTCGGCAGAATTGTTCGTGCTCGTGATCTTGCTG
>CBDVDN010000041.1:0-8471 GCA_965372775.1 uncultured Gammaproteobacteria bacterium | reverse complement strand
ACAATAACTTATCTCCTGAATATAAAGGAGATAGCTTCTCAAACATTTGAATAGCATCATCCCACTGTCCTTTTGAATATAGAACAAACGCCAATTGAAACGCTTTGTTATAAACATCAATAGCTTGATTCACTGTGTTTAAAAGCTCATATACATGACATTCGTGTTTTTTCCCGCGAACCGCAACATAATCCAATAATCTAAAATCAAACATCCCTCCAGCGCCTCGCCGCGTTGCTTCGCTAACTAATATTGTCGTTTTATATATTTTATTTAATGATTCAAGCCGGCTTGCAAGATTAACGCCATCGCCAATTACCGTATAACTTAACCGATCTTGTGATCCGACATTCCCAACAACAACATTAGCTGTATTAATGCCGATACGCACGGACAACTCCGGCAAACCTCGCGAACACCATATCTTATTAAGCTCTTTTAACGCCTCTGTTAAACCCAAAGCACATTCGCAAGCATGAAGAGCGTGTTGTGAATCATCTATCGGCGCACCCCAAAAAGCCATGATGGCATCCCCAATATATTTATCAATTGTTCCGTTATGCGTTTGAATAATATGTGACATTTTTTCAAAATACTCGGATAGATATACCATTAATTTTTCCGGACTTATATGCTCCGACAATGAAGTAAAACCCTGAATATCGATAAATAAGATTGTAATTTCTTTGGTTCTCCCTCCAACACGCGCAACCTCACCGCTTTGCATTAAATTTTTAACTAGCGAAAAAGGCACATAGCGCACAAATGATTTTAATGCGCGTTTCATAGAATAAAATGCATCCCGCATAATAATTATTTCTTTAATGCGGGAACGAAATAATTTTCCCTCTGTAAGATTTAATTGTTCAACTAATTTTGCATCATCAGCTAACCGAATAATCGGCTTTGACATCCTTCTAGCAACTATGCGAACAACTAGAGCGCTAAATAACAAAATTAAAAACGCAATGAAAAAAGATAATGTAGCGCTGTATTTTAATGGCCCAATAATATCATCCATCGGCAATATCACGGCAATATGATATTCACCTTTAAATAAACTTTTATAGACCGCAAAATATTCTTCGCCGTTAAATTTAAAAGAAAATAATGCCTGATTATTTTCTTGGTATAGATCATAGGCCTTCTTCGCCCAAGGAACATCTAGTTGATTTATGCCGCATAACTTATGCGCACATTCTCCTCTTGAAGCAATTAAACCATCATCTTCATCGATAAAAAATATATACGTATTCTTTGTTATTTCTAATTTAGAAATAAATTTTGCGATAAAATCAAAGGTTGTATCGATTGCAAAAACGCCTAAAAACTTATTATCCCTCATTGTAATCCGATTAGCAGAAGTCAGCCCAAAAATATCTTCGCCTAGATCAGTTAATTGAAACTTATAAATATTAGACCAAGCATGCGATTCCCCCTCTAAACTTTCCTTATACCATGGGCGTGTTCTCGGATCATATTGAATTTGATAGCTTTTTTCAGACGATAATACCTTACCAGTAGAATCAATTTCTTCTGTAATTTTATAAGGATGATCGATAGAACGATATATTGTAATAGCATTTATTTTTTCAGAAGGAAAATCCTCCTTAACCAGATAAAAATTTCCAGCAGGATCAGCAAAATATGCTGAATAAATATTATTTTTTCCTAAAACAATACCTAATAAATACTTTTGAAGTTTTTTTAGATCGCCCGCATCAACAACATTTAATCGGAATAATTCTTCACTGATATCCGAACGCACCTCAAGCGGCTTCAAATAATTTTCTACCTTAAGAACAATAAAATCACCAGAACGATTAATTAGCAGTTCGGAAGATTTAATAAAGACATCATCTAATGTGAAATAATTAATAGCAATAATTGTCAAACAAACAACTGTCAGCAGTGTTACAAAAATACTCGAAATTGTAAAACGAATCGTAAACTTCATGCCTAGAATAATACGCAGATGCAAAACGGTATTCAAGTCATTATCACTCGGCATGGTTATTTTTTGATCTTTTCCTCGCAAGCGACTTGAACTGCCGGCCAATGATGATTTTTACTTTAAAGATTGGTAGCCTTTCCCCAAAAAATTTGTTGCCTTTGTTCGCTCCGGCTTAGAATCACACCTCTGTCTGATCCTTCGATGCCACGCTGCTTAGCCAATTGATTCCATCCTTCATACGATTTCCAGTCTTGAATGAAAACCTCCTCAAGCCAACGGAGGACATAAGCTTTTATAATATCGGCACTATTCAAATTTCTTCTTTAATTTCTTAGGGACAAGAATGTTTTTTAACTTTACGTAGTTTGGCAGTCCTTGTTTATAAGGCGGATAGTCTTCGCCTTGAATTAAAGGCACTAAATATTCACGGCAGATGTTCGTAATGCCGAAGCCGTCTTTGCTAATAAACTTCCGAGGCATGGGTTTTTCTACATTAGCAACATCGGATAAAAGAGCCTCGCCAATTGCCCATTGATAGCGTTTTGATTTTTTACGAATGATTATAGGCATAACGGCATTTTTACCGGCTAGTGCAAATTCAACAGCGGCTTTTCCCAACTCATAGGCCTGTTCAACGTCTGTTTTTGAGGCAATGTGCCGAGCCGCGCGTTGTAAATAATCACACACAGCCCAATGATATTTGTAGCCCAAATTGTTTTTGACAAGCTGTGCAATAACCGGCGCAACGCCGCCTAATTGCGCGTGACCAAAAGCGTCCCTCATTCCGGTATCGGACAAAAATTTTCCAGCTTTATCTCGAACACCCTCGGAAACAACAATAATACAATAGCCGAATTTTTTTACGCATAGCTTCACCCGAGCAAGGAACTTTTTTTCATTAAAGACAATTTCGGGAAATAAAATAATATAAGGATTATGAGAATCTTGTGCGGCAGCCAAACCGCCGGCAGCAGCAATCCACCCTGCGTGTCTTCCCATAACTTCCATAATAAATACTTTCGTCGATGTGGCAGCCATTGAGGCGACATCAAAAGCAGCTTCGAGAATAGAAACAGCAACATATTTAGCAACAGAACCAAAGCCCGGACAGTTATCTGTAATAGGCAGATCGTTATCGATCGTTTTTGGAATGCCAATACAGGTAAGCGGATAACCCATTTTCTGACTAAGGAGAGAAACTTTATTTGCAGTATCTTGCGAGTCACCGCCTCCGTTATAGAAAAAATAGCCAATACCGTGTGCTGTAAATACTTCAATCAGCCGCTCATATTCCGCGCGATTTTTTTCTAAGCTTTTTAATTTGTACCGACAGGAGCCAAAAGCGCCGGACGGAGTATGACGTAAAGCCGCAATGGCTTTAGACGATTCTTTACTGGTGTCAATAAGATTTTCGGTTAATGCGCCAATTATGCCGTTTTGACCGGCAAGTACCTTTCCGATTTTACTTTTATGTTTTCTGGCAGTTTCTATTACGCCACAAGCGGAAGCATTAATAACAGAGGTTACGCCGCCGGATTGCGCATAAAAAGCATTTTTTTTGGACATAAGAAAGTTCCTTTTGAAAGTGATTTTAGGTTGTACATACTGAATTAGATAAGTATTATAGATGAGCATTTAATGGTAAAACAATCTTTTTTTATCTCGGAGAATGATCAATGGTAGTAAAAACTTATCCGGATTTTCCTAATTTCTATGAAATACAGCATCCTATTATTCAATACAAACTTTCATTATTGCGAGAATATACGACGAATCGTAAGCTTTTTAAAGAATTGACAGAAGAGGTTTCTTTGCTGCTGGGATATGAAGCAACTTGTGATTTAAGGCTAACAACACGTCTTATTCAAACGCCGCTAGAAGCTTTTGATGCGCCGGTTTTAGAAAATAACCAATTTGTTGTTGTTCCGATTTTACGAGCTGGATTAGGTATGGCTGATGGCATATTAAAACTGCTGCCGATGGCTAGTGTTGGGCATATTGGTTATTTTCGGGATGAAAAAACATTAAAGCCCACAAAATATTATTTCAAACTTCCGACAAATTGTGAGCGCGCGAGCTTTTTTATTTGTGATCCTATGTTGGCAACGGGCGGCACAGCTTGTGCGACGATCAAGCTGCTTAAGGAGCAAGGGATTAAAAACATTAAATTTATTTGTCTTGTTATTGCACCGGAAGGGCTGGCTAAAACAATAAAAGAGCATCCAGATGTATTTATTTACGCTGCAAGTTTGGATCGACAACTCAATTCAAACAGTTATATTTTGCCAGGATTGGGAGATGCTGGCGATCGCTTATGGGCGGTCAAATGAGGATTGAGGGGATGAATCGCTTCGCGATGATTTTTATAGATAATTTATCTACTCAATCTTTACGGAGACAAATAATTAAAAGATGAAGCGACCTACATTACGTTCATTCCTCATTATATTTTGCTTATTATACAAACAGTGGTTTTATGCGCCTATGCTTGTGGGCGGCAAAATAACGATGAAATTAGGTTGTTGGCAAAACAATTAGGCTGGATAAAAGAACTTAATATTTACAATCTATGTGACGGTTATTATAAGGAGCTTCCTATTCCTTATACCCCAAACCCTTTAGCTGTTTCACAGGCGGGAAATTATGATATTACGGCGGATCATGTAACGTTAGCGCTAAAGGGAATGTCGACGCTTAAAGGACATGTTCGGATAACTCAGCCGGACGTAGAGATGCAATCTGATGTTGCGTACCTTTATCATGAGAAAAAGACGGGCGAAATAAGTAAAGTCGATGCGTTTGGGAATGTGCGATTGATTCAGCCGGTTCAATTATTATTAGCAAAGCAAGGAAGTGTTGATGTAAAAAAGAAAACCATAACTGTAAAAAATGTTATTTATCGTTCAGTTTTAGCTAAAAATAAGACGGTGGTGGTTAAAAACCCAAAGACTGGAAAAACAGAAAAACATTTATATCAGCTTAATGCGCGAGGGACAGCAAAAGAAGTTGACCGGATAAAGCCAGGAATAATTAATTTAAAATCGGCTAGTTACACAACCTGTCCGCCAGGTAGCAATGTATGGAAAATTAAAGCGGGGCGAATTCAGCTTAACAATAAAACAGGGAGTGGGTACGCAACAAATATGTGGCTGCTTATTAAAAACATTCCGATTTTTTATTTTCCCTATATTAGTTTTCCAATAAATAACAAGCGGAAATCGGGGTTTTTATATCCGGCAATAAGCGCTTCTTCTCGGACTGGAGCGAGCATAGCAATTCCATATTATTGGAATATGGCGCCGAATTATGATATGACGATTACGCTGACTATTATGGCGAAGCGCGGCGTATTTTGGAATGATTTATTTCGATATCTAACGCCATCAGGAAGGAATAAAGGAAGCTTTAATGTGTCTTTCATTCCGTCTGATTCCGAATTTAGACAATTTCAAAAGGATTCGATGAAAGAATGGGTGACCCGACCTACTTTTAACGAGCTGCAAAACGCAAGCGATAATCGAAATGCTTTTTCTTGGCAGAATCAAACACAATTCAATTTGCACTGGGCTGGAAACATTAATTTCAATTACGTAAGTGATGATTATTTTATTAAGGATTTCGGGAACAACTTACTGGATATTAGTAATAATCAGTTGTTACGACAAGCAAAAGTAACTTATTCTGGTGAGCATTGGACTTTTTTAGGAAATCTTCAAGGATATCAAACGCTGCATCCTGTTGATCAAGCGAACGTACTCAATCAATACGCGCGCGTTCCGCAATTTCAGCTTAATGCAATCTATCCGAATGAGCCTTACGGCTTTAGTTATTCGTTAAATAGTGAATTTGTTCAGTTTTCCAAGAGTCAAGAGCATGGTTCTTCTATTAAGCCGGTAACAGGCAGCCGTATTAGCGTAAGACCAGCGGCGAGTTTACCACTGATTTGGCCATTTGCTTATCTAACGCCTAGAGTGCAGCTTCAAATGACAAGTTATCGAAGTCATAACATAGCGAATAAGCATGAAAACATAGCCATTCCGATAGTTGATGTAAAAAGCGGATTATATTTTGATCGGGCTGTTAACATATTTCACCATAAGTATCAGCAAACATTAGAGCCAGTCATTTATTATCTCTATATTCCTTATCGGGATCAGGATGATTTTCCAATATATGATACGGCTTATCAATCTTTTAGCTATAACTTCATGTTTCAAAATAACCGTTTTAGCGGCATAGATCGAATAGGCGACACAAATCAAGCAACATTAGGCGTTACAACGCGTTTCATAGACAGTAGCTCCGGAGATCAAAAAGCGAGCGCAAGTATTGGCGAAATTTTTTATCTGCATCGTCGTAAGGTTAAGCTTTGTGAGCCAGGGAGCGTCTGCGCTCTGAGCGATTCTGACAAGCAGAACCGATCTCCTATTGCCGCGGATGTAACCTATAATTTTAATCCACATTGGAGTGCAAATGCGGGATTAACGTGGAATACCTATTTGACCAATTTCAATAATCAAAATATTAGCGTACAATACAAACCGGATCAGTCTCATGTTGTTAATTTTGGGTACGACTATGTTCACGGCGGAGATATTTTGACTGGCACGCCCAAGGAAAGCCCCAAAAATAATTTACAGCAAACGAATATTTCTGCTTATTGGAAACTTAATAAGCGTTGGAATTTAATGGGGCGCTGGAATTATAATTGGAGCCACGGACATGCACAGACATTTTTCTACGGCATTGACTATGAAAGCTGTTGTTGGGCTGTGCGGCTTATTGGCGCGAGGACTTTTACTGGATTAGGGGTGGACAATCAAAATAAATTTGATAATACGTATTATATTCAATTTTTACTGAAAGGATTAGGAAATATCGGAAGCGGAGATCCTGGCGGATTTTTAAGTCAATCTATCAATGGTTATGTTGATCAATTTGGTGGGGTTACTTAGCATTTTCAGTAAAATTCGTAGATTGGGTTAAGCGTAGATGAGCATGAAAAATTATATGAATTATCATTAGCAGATATTTAGCAAAACAGGGTGTTGCACTTCGTATTTAAATTCAGGATGGGAAATATAGATGAAACAAAAATTTATTATTTTTATATGGGCGATTTTATTAACTTGTTTTTGTTGCGGGGCAAATGCTGTAATGCATCAAAAAACAGGAAAAACTTCAGCGCTTATTCCGATTAATCGTATTGTCGCGATTGTTAATGATGACGTTATTACACAAGCACAATTAGACCATCAAGTCGCGATTATTAAAGTTCAAATGAAAAGCAAATCCGCGCAGCTTCCTAGCGACAAAGTGCTTCGGTCTCAAATGCTGCAGCGCATGATAGATAGAAAATTACAGCTTCAAATGGCCGCTAGAACTGGGATTTCAATAAGCAAAGCGGAATTAAATGCTGCTTTAAAGCGAATAGCAAAACAAAATGGAACAAGCCTTTCCGCATTATACAAAAAAGTTGGAACGCAGGGTTGGACGGTAAAAGAATTTCGTCAAGAAATTCAGGATGAAATTACCATTCAGAAACTTCAGGGGCAAAAAGTTGCTTCACGTATCAGCATTAGCCAGCAAGAAGTTCAGGGTTCTTTACAAGAAGCAATAAGCAATAAAGCGCAAGTTATGGAAGAATATCATGTGGGAGATATTTTAATTCCTTTATTCGCAACGCCGACACCAAAACAAGTTGCTGCAGCGCAAAAGAAAGCAAAAAGCATCATAAAGCAGTTACAGAAAGGAGCGGATTTTAAAAAGCTTGCTGCAGCGGAATCTCAATTAAACACGGGGAGCGATCTTGGATGGCGAAAACTTGCGGAATTACCGCAAGCGTTTGTCACGAAAATTTCAAAGATGAAAACAGGGGGCATAGATGGCCCCATACAAACGCCGAATGGATTTCATATCATAAAATTATTAGGAAAGCGAGGTGCTACAACAAGCGGAACTTACGAACAATCTCAAATTCAAATTATCATGCTAAAAAGGAAAACAAAAGCAGAAGACAAAATTTTACTTAATAAATTAATGCAAATAAGAACAAGAATAGGAAAAGGTGCAGATTTCAATACGCTCGCAAAAAAATATTCTCAAGATTCAAAAAGCGCGAAAACAGGAGGATATATTGGCTGGGTAAGTCAGGGACAATTTGGTCCGCTTTTTGATTCTGTTTTAAAACATCTCAAAACAGGAGAAATAAGTCAGCCGATTTCAACGAACAAAGGAGTATATTTAATTAAAGTTATTGCTAAGCGACGCGCTTCTAAAACAACGCAGGCGGAAAAAAGTCAAATTGAACAATGGATATTTCATCGCAAGCTTATAGAAAACTTGCAAATATTTATCAACCAATTGCGCAGTAATGCATATATAAAGATTTTCTCGCATTAAGGAACGTGCACATTCCGGCACTGTTGCGAAAACTGGATTTATGGTAAGATAGTGAGTAATTTTTGAAAAATTTCCGATTTTATTGTTCAAGAAGCGTGCTAAATGCCGAAGAAAA
>CBDVDN010000040.1:0-8517 GCA_965372775.1 uncultured Gammaproteobacteria bacterium | reverse complement strand
AAAATACAGCGATCTGAAAAAGTTATGCTTTTTGGTGGTTCACCGAGAACCGCTGGTCTCTAGTTCCTAAAATAACGAAATACTAATCTGCTCTAATTGATCCCAAACGTTGCCTGTTGAAATGCCTTTGATCATGCGGTCTGTTTGGCTGGATTTTTTGAGAATTTTTTGGAGTTTCTGAATATTAAGCCGATTTAACGCGGCACGTATTAATGGTTTTCTTTTTTCAAAAACAAATTGTGAGCGTAAGATACTTTCGATAGAAGAATTTGTTTTTAGTTTTTCTTTCATGAGTAATAGTCCGCGGGTTTCTCTCGCAAGTCCCCAGAGAATTAATGTGGGATCTATGCCTTCTTCTTTTAATGTTTTAAATATGCGCTGCGTTCGTTTTGCATTGCCGCTTAATGCACAATCGACTAAGTCAAAAATAGTATAACGCGAATTGTTGCTCATAGCTGATACAATATCATCTAATGTTAGATTTTTTTTATCAAAGAGCAAGTTAAGTTTTTCGATTTCTTGTTTGGCGGCTAGTAAGTTTCCTTCGACGTTTTCTGCAATAAAGCGAATGGCTGAGGAGTCTGCGTGAAGTCCTAAAGCTTGCAGTCGCGTTTTAATCCACATAGGGAGCTGTTGTGGCGGAATAGGCCAAATTGGAATATGCACACTGTTTTTTTCGATATTTTTAAACCAAGCGGTATTGAGCGCGCGTTTATCTAATTTGTTCATGACAAGCAATAAAATTTTATCAGGCAAAGGATTTTCACCGTAGTCTTTTAACATTTTTTTTCCGGCATCCGTGATTTTGTTATTCGGAATGCGCAGTTCGACTAGAGATTTTGTGCTGAATAAGGAATAGTTGTTGATGATTTCCGATAAGTGTCCCCAATTAAAACCAGATTCGATTTGAAAAAGTTCTCGTTCCGAAAAATCATATTGTCTTGCAGTTTGGCGAATAAGTTCACACGCTTCTTCGACTAATAGCGTTTCATCGCCGCTAACGATGTAAATGGAAGCGGGTGATTTTTTCAAATGGTTTGTGAGTTGTTCTAAATTAATTTTCATGGTTTTTTAAAAGTGGACACGGTACGCCGTGTCTCTATGGGTTTTTTTAAAACATTTAATGTAGAGGCAGAACGTCGTGTATCTGTTGTTGATTTTTTTAAAACATCAAACGTCTGTTTTGCCGATAATTGTAGCATCATTTGATAAATGACAGATTGAATCATCGTTTGTTTAATGTCGTGTTATTTATTGCTGCTTGTTAACATTTCATTTGGTAATAATGTAATGGTTTGGTGATTTCTAATTGTTTTTGGTCCGAAAACAAACCGGTTTCTTGAGTCTTGTATGCCGTAAGTCACAGAAAATGTTGCCGTATAATTACGGAGTTGTTGCGTACTGGCAATGTTGATCTGACTGGTCGTTAGTGATTCGTTTGAGATGTTTAATATGACTGGCGTTTTGTCTGGAGAATCAGCTAAATTCACATCGGAAAAACGTAAAGTAGCGCTAAGCTGACGTGTGAATTCGCTATAAGACGTTTTAGTCTGCAGATAAAGGGTATGTAATTGCGGCGGCAAATTCATTTTTCCGCGTAGTTTAAAACCACAAGCAGTCAAACCGAGCATACAAAGAACGCATAAACCGAATAATGTTGTTTTAATGTATAGGAATTTCAAAATTGATGAGCAATGATTAGTTTTTTTTGGAATATGGATTCCCTCATACGCGGGAATGACAATGTTGTCATTCTCGCGAAAGCGAGGATCTATTTTAAAAGCACGCTGAAAAAGACACATATTAATTCCCTACGACGATATTAATTAATTTTTCCGGCACATAGATGATTTTTTTAATGGGTTTGTCTGCAATATGTTGAGATACTTTTTTATCTGCGAGCGCTAATTTTTCTATTGTATCTTGTTCCGTATGTGTTGGTACTTGAATGTTATTACGTCGTTTTCCATTGACTTGTACGACCAGTTCTATCGTTTGAGTTTTTAAAGCACCGACAATTACTTTTGGCCATTCCTCTTTTAGAATAGATTTGCCAAAAGAAAATTCTTTCCATAAGTATTGTGTAATATGCGGCGTTATAGGATTTAGGATGCGCAATAAAATACTGAGTCCTTTTTGCAGTAGTCGCTTGTCTGGATCATTGTTTTCATTTGGCATGTTTTCTTTTATTTTAACGAGTAAATTTAATAATTTCATGCAGGCGGAGGCAACTGTATTAAATTGTAATCGTTCCATATCAAAATTAGCCTGCTGCAAAGTTAAATAAATTTGACGGCGAAACTCTTGTTGCTGCGGTGTGACATTTTGCCAATCAGTAGTGGACAAATCACCGCCTTTGTTAATAATGTTTTCGCTCTTAATGATATCTTTATTTTCGTGAGTAAAAGCCCACAAACGTTTTAAAAATCGATAAGAACCTTCTACGCCGCTATCTGACCATTCCAAAGATTGCTCGGGCGGCGCAGTGAAAATGATAAAAAACCGCGCGGTGTCCGCGCCGTATCGCTTGATTAGTTCATCTGGATCGACTGTGTTTTTTAAGGATTTTGACATTTTTTTGCCGTCTTTTAATACCATGCCTTGAGTTAATAGACGCTTGAATGGTTCATCCATATTTAATAAATTTAAATCGCGTAGAATCTTGCAGATAAAACGGGCATAGAGCAAATGCAATATGGCATGTTCGACGCCTCCGACATACTGGTCGACCGGCAGCCAATATTTAACGCGGTCATCCAGCATACTTTGATCTTGTCCTTTGCAGGCAAATCGAGCGTAATACCAAGATGATTCCATAAACGTATCAAATGTATCTGTTTCGCGTTTGGCAGGCGCGCCGCATTTTGGACAAGTCGTTTCATAAAATTCTGGAATAGCATGTAAAGGCGGTATTTGATCGGTAAATTCAACGTTTTCTGGCAGGACGACCGGCAAATCTTCTTTAGGTACTGGAACAGTGCCGCATTCTTTACAATAAATAATCGGAATGGGCGTTCCCCAATAGCGTTGTCTGGATATCCCCCAGTCGCGCAGACGATAATTTATTGTATGTCCTCCTAATTCATTTTTTGTTAAATATTCTGCGATCGCATCAAAAGCTTTTTCCGATGTCAGTGTGTCGAATTGAGTTGAATTGATCAAAATGCCTTTTTCGACAAAGGCACTTTGGTTTAAATCACAGGGTTTATCATTTTTCGGCTGAATAACTTGTTTAATTGGAAGACTGTATTTTTTTGCAAATTCATAATCGCGCTGATCATGTGCAGGGACTGCCATGACTGCACCAGAGCCATATTCCATTAAAACATAATTTGTGATCCAGATTGGAATAAGTTCGTACGTTATAGGATGAATAGCTTTTAATTCTGTATCCAGTCCTTTTTTCTCAAGCGTTGCGAGTTCGGCTTCTGCTGTTTTCGTATGACGACATTCTTCGATAAAAGCTTGTAGTGTCGAGTTGTCTTTGGCTGCTTTCTTTGCGAGCGGATGAAGGGCTGAAATAGCCATAAAGGTTATGCCGAACAACGTATCAGGACGCGTTGTATAAACTTTTAATGGGGTTTTTTTATTTTCGACTTCAAAAATGATTTCAACGCCCTCTGATCGTCCAATCCAATTTCGCTGCATGGTTCGGACTTGTTCTGGCCAATGTTCTAATTTATCCAAGTCTTTTAATAATTCGTCTGCATAAGCTGTGATTTTTATAAACCACTGCGGAATTTCACGCCGTTCAATTAATGCGCCAGATCGCCAGCCGCGTCCATCGATGACTTGTTCGTTTGCAAGAACAGTTTGATCAACCGGATCCCAGTTGACCACCGCACTTTTTTTATAAACCAATCCTTTTTCCAGCATTTTAACAAACAGCCATTGCTCCCAGCGATAATAATCTGGACGACAGGTTGTAACTTCACGACTCCAGTCATAGGCAAGTCCTAGACGTTTAAGCTGGCTGCGCATATAGCTAATATTTTCATAAGTCCATTTAGCGGGTGCGACTTGATTTTGTATAGCCGCATTTTCAGCCGGTAATCCAAAAGCGTCCCAGCCGATCGGCTGTAAAACGTTTTTGCCCAGCATTCGCTGATAGCGGGCAATAACATCACCGATTGTGTAATTTCTGACATGCCCCATGTGCAGGTGTCCGCTCGGATAAGGGAACATAGACAGGCAGTAGAATTTTTCGGTACTTAGGTCTTCGGCGACTTTGAATGCCGCCTTTTCTTCCCATGCTTTTTGTATGGTTTTTTCAATTTTTTGAGGCTGATAGATGTTATTAATCATGATTTATATTCTATGTAACGAAAAAATGTTAAAGATACTCTTTTGTTGCTTTTAGAGCAATAGGTAGATTTTTTCTAGGAAGCATCTTATTTTTATTTAAAAAAGCAGCAATCTATGTTATGACTTGCTTTAGTTACCCAATAGACATTAAAGGAGGATTTATCTAATGACTAAAGCAATTCGCATTATATCACAACTTTACGACACAACGTCCGGAGAGGTTGAAGTTGAAAATACGCTGTGTACTGAGCAATTGAAAGCCCCAAAAACAATACACACGCTCGGCTATAATCATAAAGCTCAGATCAAGATATTACAAAAGGCTAATGATTTTAAACTCTTACGCACGACAATCAAGTTTTTTGAATTTGATCACATAAATTAACCTCTAAAGGTGATTGTAGATTTTCAAAATCAAAATGCCGCATATGTTTGATGGAAGTTTGCAGTTTAAACAAGCTCGACAATTTATTTGAATATTGTTCGAACATTTCTTTTGGGTTATCGCTATTTACAATTTTTCCTATAAAAGCACTTAGTGATTCCATCATAACTTTTTGACGCAGAGAACCTACAGTACATGCAGCCTCATTGTTTCCAAACAAAGCTTTTGATCATCATGAAGAGATAGAGCATGGTCACACAACAGGCTTAGAATCACCCTTCTGTCTGATCCTTCGATGCCACGCTGCTTAGCCAATTGATTCCATCCTTCATACGATTTCCAGGCTTGAATGAAAACCCACACAAGCCAACGGAGGACATAAGCTTTTATAATATCAATATCGCGCCAACTCATATCGCTTGCAATAAGATAGCGATAATCGGATTCATTTCCATATTTTAAAGCTATTATGTAATATTTTTTATTATGCGCTTTTACTTTAAATTTAGCTGATCGATACGTGATTTGTTTATTTTTATATTTGAGTTCTTGATTTTCTGTCTTTCCAGCATAGTTTTCGAAAAAGACATTTGCCGTTATATTTCTACCATTTACGTTAATTAACTGGGTTTTCTTAATCTGACTAATTACTTGTTTTTGTTTAGTTATTCTGGCTGCTTTGCTCATGAAATCTTCAGTTCCATAAAACGCATCAGCCGTAACAGCTTTTACCTTGAAGTCTTCAAAAAACGACATAAAATTTTTTAGAAGTTTAAGTGCTAATTCCTTTTTAGCAGGATACTTTGGATTGTGCGGTGGCAATGGAGGTCGGTGACATTTTGCAACTCCTTTTTCTTTTAGTCGCTTTTCTTCCTTACGCCAAGCTACCATTTTAGGGTCGGGCTCGTAAAAGCAAAAGCCAATTGGTAATGTTAATTCCTTGCTAACCAAGACCAAAAAAATAATATTCTGTCCATTAAAATATCCACCCCTTTTTTTGTCTTTAATTTTATGAGCTTTTGCAATTTGCGTAGTATTTTTAGAACGTTCCTTATCTGTATCATCTATAACAAGAACGCCCGTCCTTATTTTATATACAGATAATATGTGTAATATGCTGGCTTTAAAAAGCAAGTCCCATGCAATCTTAGCTTTGCAAAACATCCAGCTTAATCCTGCTGCTTTATATGTGCTGCCGCTAAATTTTTCATATTTTTCCCAGCATAAACTGTTTGTTACCAATAAACCTTAAATTATAAATGACAACTAATACCGCTGTAATCTAGTTAGTTGTTTGTCCGTCTCTTGTTTTTTGATTGCATCGTTTATTGCTTTAACATATTCCTTAATAAAAGGAAGATTTTCACCAAAAATCATATTCGTGCGTCCTTATTTCATAATAAGGAACAATTTTACCACCGGTTTTTAAAGTGAAATTTTTAGCTCTGAGATTCGATATAAGAAGATGTTTTTTTGACAACAGGCGCAGGGACAAGGGCAGTTAAAACGTCTCGCATTTATTGTTTACAAGCCCTACTAGAGAACAATATGGGATTCATATGGATATATGCTTTTTTGTGAAAATTAACACAAAAACCTTGTCAAGGATTTTTTGCTCTAAATATGAAAATAAAGAGATGCGAAAAAATAAAACCTAAACTATTTCCGTAAAAACTTGATTATCGAGTTAAAGAGATGAAGACAGAATGCGATACAAAAATATACGTAATAAACAGGATAGTCCGTCTAATATCATTAATTTTGAATGATTGGGAAAAAGGAAATCAAAAAGATTGTTCGATTGATTATATGAAGGGGGTTGGAGCTAAATATAGTAAACTTTATGATGCTGAACTTTTTAAGAAGGTCAAAGATATACATCAGTCTGAGGAAGATTTTCCAATGCATTGGAGAATTGATGAGGAGGAAGATGAATATCCGAAGCATTGGTCATTGTCACCACGCCCCTAATGATGACTGATAATGTTTTGTTCAATAATTAGTAGCTTCTGCATATCATATTGTATGGACACGGCGTACCGTGTTCGTATTAAGACCATGATAGATATTCGAATAAGGGACTGCTGCAAACCGAATATTTTTATTTAAGCCAAAAATATAACCTGTTGATTTATATGGATTCCCGCTTTCACGGGAATGACAAAAGTTTTTGAAGATATTTGAATGGTAATTATTGTTGTATAAAAAAATATACCGTATTATCATTATCTATGATAATTATATGATGAGGGGGTTTTCAGAATGGTTCAATATAAACATATTTTATTAACGACGGATTTTTCAGAAGGTTCGGCGTCTGTTACAAAGAAAGCCTGTGATTTGGCAAAACAAATGGGGGCTAAATTAAGCTTGCTACATGTTGTAGAGCCTTTGCCGGGTTATGGTTATGCCTTTATTGGTTCTGCAGAAGTGGAAGTACAGCTTATTGAGGAAGCGAAGAAACAAATCGCAAATATGGGCAAAAAACATTCTATTCCTAAAGATAATCAGCATGTCGAAGTCGGTCCGACCAAAATCGAAATCAATCGCGTTGCAAAAGAATTGAATGTGGATTTGATTATTGTTGGCAGTCATGGTCGGCATGGGTTAGGTTACTTGCTGGGTTCGACTGCTAATGCCGTTATCCATAGTGCTGAATGTGATGTTCTAACAATCCGAATGAAATAAGAGTTTTTTCCCATTTCTTATTTATTCTACGACATTGAAACATCTGGATTGAATAAATCATTCGATCAGGTTCTGCAGTTTGCAGCAATTCGAACAGATGATGATTTGAATGAATTAGAACGGCATGAGATGCTGATTCGCTTAAATCCAGATGTTATTCCTTCGCCTGATGCGGTTATTACGCATCGCCTTTCGTTCAGCGATATGCTGTCTGGTATGTCGGAGTTTGAAGCGATATCTAAAATTCATCAGATTATGAATCAGCCAGATACAATCAGTGTCGGCTATAACACGCTGGGCTTTGATGATGAATTTTTGCGTTTTTCGTTTTATCGTAATTTACTTCCTCCGTATACGCATCAATGGGCAAATGGGTGTGGACGAATGGATATCTATCCGATAGCAGTGATGTATTTTTTGTTTAAAATTGACGTGATCAAATGTCCTGAAAAAGACGGCAAACCTACTTTAAAACTGGAATATTTGAATCAGGAAAATCATTTAGCGGATGGTAATGCGCATAATGCGATGGTAGATGTTGAAGCGGTACTTGAACTTACCAAGCGTTTCATGAAAGAAAAAGAGATGTGGGAATATCTCAAGGGATATTTTAATAAAGCAGAAGATTCTGCGCGAATGCTAAAATTATCATCAGCGTTTTCTACGAACAATGATTCGATCAAACAGTCTGTCATGATCGCCGGCAGTTTTGGCGCTGACAATTTTTATCAGTGTCCGGTTTTATCCTTGGGGCAGCATAATCATTATAAAAATCAAAGTTTGTGGTTAAGATTGGATTTTCCGGAACTTATGCAAACAACGCCAGACAAAATTCCAGAAACAACTTATGTTATTCGAAAGAATTTAGGCGAACCACCTTTGTTATTGCCTGCTGTAAAACGGTTTGCAAAATATCTTTCAGAAGAGCGTTTGGCTTTAGTGAAAGAAAATAAAAAATGGCTGCAGAATAACGAAAAATTGTTTTCAGAAATTATCGATTATTATAGAGAATATAAAGATCCAGTTGTGCCAAATGTTGATATTGATGCCGCACTTTATCAAAATGGATTTTTATCGAATAAAGAACAAATGCTGTGTCAAAAATTTCATAATGCATCACTCGATGAAAAAATTAATTT
>CBDVDN010000039.1:0-8519 GCA_965372775.1 uncultured Gammaproteobacteria bacterium | reverse complement strand
TTGATGTAAAATTAACCAAATTCTTCACTTACCCTGCAATATGGAGAAGATACCACTTTAGATAATTGTCTATTCTTTTCTCTGTACACGTCAAAATTTTGGCGAAGAAAATAACCACTTAAAAATATTATTGCGTATTCCGATGTAACCCTTTATTCAAGAGGGTTTTTAATTTCACCGAGAATTGCTGGTACCCGCTGCGTCAGTATTTTCACTCTTATTCGATTGCCCATGGTCGCTTCTGCTTCCATTAAAGAAAAACCGATGATTGCCGTCTGTTATATCTTCATCATCACTGCTGCTATCAGAATGACCTCGTTGTCGTCTAAGGTTAGCAATTTCTCTCTGTGATGCCTCAATTTGTCTTTGTTTCTTACTATTATTTTCTTGTAAATTATTTATAATACGACGTTTGTTCGCATCTTCTTGCTGTAAATTATTATTTTGATCATGCAATGCTTCGTTAGTTTGCTGCATTTGACTCTCAATCCTTCTACTATTATTAAACTGCTGTTGTATCGTTTCTAATTGCAACCCGTATTCTTGATCATTAGCTTCTATTCTTATATTTGCAGACTCTCTTTCTGTCGCTCTTTCAGAATTTTGCCTTGAGCTTTCCATAGCTTGCCCAACAGTAATTCCAATCCCTCCAACAATATCTATTCCTGCACCAACTCCTGCTCCGATAGCTGTAGCTTTGCAGAATACCGCTCCACCCGCAAATGCCCCAACACCACCGCTTACAACTATTACCGCCGCAGCAATTAATACCCAATGCCACCATTTCATAAAAACATCCTCTTATTTTTATTATTTTTTAACGCCGAAAAGATGTATCAACATGCAATTGTTCCTGTAGTTGTTCATTTTTTCGTCCTAATTCAACGCTATACTTATGTTGATCGTAAAGAAGCTGATCAAACGCCATATTTATAGTAGCTGTTTTATCTAATAATTCTCCCCATCTGGCATTTAACTCACAGAGTTCACATTCTAAATTTTTGTATTTTTCTTTTAACGTGTTTGCATTAAATCGAAGGAAAGTTTTTTTAAAATCTGATACATTATAGGTTCGCGTAGCGTAAATTTCTTCTGCTAATAGTGCATCTTTCTGTTCTTCCTCTGCCTCATTAACACAAAGATCAGCGTCATCAAACCGTTCACGTCTTATCGTAACACTGGAGACTCCAAAGTTAACAGTTTTTTCGAGTGTTGCTAGTCGCATTTTTAAATTCTCAACTTCTGCCTTTTTGCCTGCAACTTTTATTCTTAAACTTTCAATGTCTTCTTTGCAAAAAAAATTGGTCAGCGTCTTAAGCATATCACTTCCCCCTATTGCTATGCCTAAACATCCAGAAGCCAAACATATCATACCAAATGACAAAAAATAACCTTCTGGATTTTTATCAAGAGTTGAAAAATCAACAAATGACAATAAAGTTATACCCGCTCCTAAACCTATAGACGCACAAGATAAGATATTTCTTGTACGACTACGCTGATTTGGCTTATAGTATTTTCCAAAAAAACCTAAACCAGTTAAACCAAGACCCGATAGAAAAGTTTTCGAAAACATAATAATTATCCTCTTTGTTAATTACAAGATAAGGAATTTACTTCGCATAGACGATTGAAATTCCTAAACTTAAAAAAATAGCAACTATTTGCTGCCGGGCATCCTCGCCAACTGAATAGATCAAACCAGCAAATAGTTACATTACTTTGTTATTTAATTTTTGGAATCAAGACACTTGATATACCTATTCCTTCAGCACAATCTATTATTGTGTCAAGCAAATCTGCTTTTACTATTGGATTGTTTGTACTGTTATAGGCTTCCCAAAAGCACCTAATGTGGGGATCATTCTCCAATGCATCAAGAAACTTTTTGCTGCTTTTGTCTAGAAGGTCCGTATCAACACCAACTTCTACTGAAGTTTTGAATTGATTACCCAATCCCGCAAAAAATCCAGCCTCAAGATAAGTTCTAAGCTTTAAAGATGCCATATCTGCTTCAACACCGCCGCCAAGTGTTGCTTTAACGCCCACGCCAGCAGAATAGTCTCCGCCAAATTTAAATGTAAACCCAAGCCAAGAAATTTCACGTGTACTGCCAGAAACTTTTAAGGATGGACCCATAACACCAGCCCCTGCTTCTGCTTTTGCTGATAAAATACCTTTTTCAGGCGCAAACTTCGCACTTGCTTTTGCCTGCATAGAAGCATTAAATGCATCAACAGAAAAATTAACATCCCCCAAACCCCATAAAGGAACAGTACCTCTCAACAATTTTCCTTGTAACGTTCTACTGCATGACAAATCAATTGAGGCTTCTTTATCGCCTAAGTCGTAAGAAGCTTCACAAACAATCACCCCGCCATCATCAGAAATTGTCGGACAAAGATATATGCCATCTGCTAAAGGTATAGAGTTGCCCCATAAGAACGGATTTTCTGTTAATTGCTTTTCAAAAAATTTAGTTGATACTGAAGGAAAAAATGAATGTTCCAATTCCTTATCTGTAAGCGCCCCAACGGTTTTCCTCAAATTAGCATAACGACCTGTCGTAACATTATAAAATTGTCGTTTTCTCCCTGCACCCATTTTTCTGCTGAGTTTAGCAGAACAGATATCAAAATCAATAGGTTCAGATGGGTCTTGGAAATCCGCATCTGATTTTTTAACTTTATCATTTTCTTTCGGAGATGTGGCCGATTTGGCTGAAGAATTTTCTTTAGGAAAAGAGTCACATGATTTTCTTTGATCTTGCGGAAGCACATAAGTATCGATAGAAGGTGTTTTATGCTTTTTAGGAGAAGGCGCATCACTGCCTATTGCTGTTTGAACTGATTTTTTGTGTGCTTTTCCTTTAGGCATACTGTATGCTGATTTATCTGAATTATGCTTTTGTTTTTGTTCTTTAGATAATTTAGATAACCGCTTTTCTATTGTCTCTGTCGATAAAGCATGTCTTTTTTTACTACGCGGCTGTCGTTGCGTCAGCGCTTTAACGCTTTGAACTGCTTTTTGTAATCCAACAGTTGGAATGTCTATTGATAAATCACTTTTTTCATTTTGTTGCACCACTCTTAAACTGCTCGTATCCTGTCCATCTTTACTTCCATCTAAAATTGCCGCTCTTTGTTTCGCTCTATGATGTTGTGTTCTTCTTGAAACTGTAGCTAGATTTAAACATAATGCAGCAGTAGAACTTTCTAATGAATCGGTTAATCCGTTCGTTAATTTACCCATATTTCCGCCAAAACCAGTACTAGAAATTCTGCGATAATCCTGCAAGTCTTCGATCTTTACTTTATCCGCCTGAATCCCGCCACGACTACATGCTAAATATCCACCCTTTAAACTTGCTTGCTCTATTGTAAGCCGCTGTCCTGTATGATCTGCATTATCTTCAAGAACCTCAATACCACTCGCCTGTTTAACTTTTTTTGCTTCAGTATCAGCATTGAAAAACGTCATCATTTTAGAGGTCGATACGCTGCCGCCTTGCATTGTTGCGTGAAGCTCATCTTGCCTTGAAATTATTTCTGCTTTTTTAGCATGACCAGAAGCTGTACGTGCGATCGCATGTGCTGCATCCATAGTTAATTTATCTGTTTCAATCTCTAAATTGCCGCCGACAGTTGTACTCTGATGACTAAACTGCCTACCTTCTTCACTTGAATTTTGCGCACCCATGTGAACGTCCTGCAGTCCACTCAAACCAACCTCTGCTGATAGTGTTTGCCGTGAAGTATGCGTAGAATATTTTAATGCTTTGCCTTGCAAAGTCACTTCTTTCGCCTTTAATACTGTATCGTCTGTTGATTCAAGATTCACACCCTCTACAGTAACTTTTTTTCCTGCACGCATGGTAATATGACGGCGTTTGATTGTTCCACTTCCTAAGCTTTGATGTTTTTTGTCATACTTTGATTTTGTAATGCCCGCGCGAACTGTAGGCGTCATAGGTAAGTTTAATATTTGCTCCTGTACTGCATTATATGCTGCTAATGCTAGATTAGACGCATTTGCTGCTGCTTCAACTGCACTGCCTGATTGTGCAAGCCTTGATGCTTTATCAAATACTGGAAAAACGCTTCTAACCGCTTCTTGAGGCGTTGAATCTGCTAATTTTTGCATTGTGTCTACTAAAGGAATTGATAACCATACTACACGACTTGACCCACTTTCATGATGCTGCAAAACTCGATTTGAAAAATGAACATCTCCCTTTTCAGATACAGCAACAAAATCACCATCACCAACACAAATTACCCCTTGCCCAGAAACATCTCCCTCATCAGACCTTAAAATAGTTACACCACTATCCGCTATAATACTCGGCACTGTACGCTCATGTGATTCTGTGCGTATAGAATGATTCAGACCTAAAAACCCGCTTTTAGATATACGAGACCTATCAGTAAAACTCAAATCCCTTATATTTACATTATCTCTTACGTGTATTTTAGTACCATCTTTTGTAATAAAATCCGCTCCTTCCGCATCAACCCCTCCTTCCCCAGATTGAATAGTCACCCCCCCTTTTTTTGAATACGTCATAGGTTTTTGAACCTTTGTAGTTGTGTCCTCAATTTCTTTTTTCCCAAAAAACCAACATCCCTCTTTTCGTTTTTGCCAAACATAAGTATGCTGCCGTGCCGTTTTTCTTACGCCTTTGTCTGCTTGTATGAGAACATGCGCGTCTGCGCCCATCAGCGACGCATCATTTTTTAATTGACCTTCCGTTTGAATAAGCAATCCAACATTGGATTGATCCGTACCTGTTCCGCCTTCCAAAACAGAAGGCGTAAAAGTTTTTTCCTGCTCATATTCGCCTTGATGAGTTTTTTCATGACAGATAAGTTCTACGCCCTCTTTTGCCTTAATCCGTGCTTGCTGTAATGCTTTTATCCTTCCTCGATTAATATATTTTCCTTTTTTAGAATAAACTTTAAAATTTCTACTCCTCACATTTCCATCAGTTTCCACATCTCCTTCGGTTGCAGTTAATCCTAAGTCATGATTTTCATCAATGTAATTGCCATGAAGTATCACTGATTTTGCTTGTAAATCAATGCTGCATTTTCTTTCGATATTATCCAAACTTAAATCTTGATTTTCAGTAGAAAACGTTAAAGATTCTGAAAATTGCTGTTTTTCATACTTTCCTTTACCTGATACAAAATCCTCCGCACCTTCTAAATGATCAACATTCAGCACACCATTATCAGCTTTTACCGTACCTTCTAAATTTGCTGTTTTAGCTGTTTGCACTAAAGTATGCTTAACATTTTCTTGTTTTTTTCCGCTATAAATATCACTTGTTTCTTTGGTGCTAATTTTTTCTTTTGCTTCTAACTCCAATCTGCCTGTAAATTCATGCTGCCCCGCATGTTCAATATTTTGAGCAGTCATATTAACATCATGCGTTTTAAGCTGAGCTGTTTCTCGTACTGAAATTGTCTTGTCACTAATGGCTTGTGTTTGCTCAAATTGACCCATTCCTGCAAAATTATTGCCTTCCTTTCCTGCTAATAAACTGTTCTGAGCCAAAACCTTTGATGACGCATTAAGGTTCAATCGCCTTTGTGCTACAAAAGAAGATTCATCAAGTGTTGCCGCGCCATTTTCATTAATATCTTCTCCCGCTCGCAATTGAGATGATTTAAGTTCAGTGATGCTTTGCGCTCCTAAATTAGCAGTTTGTTTACTTTTTATTAAAGATTGACTCGCTTTCATTTTGCCTTCTGCATTAAGATTTCCTTCAGTTTGTAATTGAGATGCCTCAAGTTCAGTGTTGCTATTCTCTCCTAAATTAATAGTCTTTTTGCTTTCTATTGAGGATTGACTCGCTTTCATATTTCCATTTATCTGAGTACTATTCGTCTGATATCGTGTACGTCTTAATTGCGTTTGCCCATCTAAAACAGACGCGCCCACATTAACATCCATCTCTTCTAAATCTAAACTGCCCGATTGACTTTGAGTTAAATTTTCCTCTACTTTTGCTGTTCCCGTTTTTAATTCAATTTTTCCTTCATTTTGTAATCGAGGTGCTGAAAATTGTGCATTTCGTCCGCGAATGCTAGCGTCTTCAGCATTATGCACGCTTTCCGTAAAATTCATCTGTAATGCTGCATGTCCTTCAACTGTTCCAGTATTACGCATTCGAACGCCTGTCACAGTTGTATCAAAACCACCTTCATACCCGCTATTATTCATATAACTCGAAGCATGAACATTTCTTGCACCCCATGTAGCGCCGCTATTATGACTAAGATAATCATTTTGCATAACATTATAGGAAGCTATGCCGCCAACATTTGCTGATGCCAAAGAACTTCGCGTTATCGTAGGACCAAATACACTTACAGCATGCCGCAGTCCAGTCGCAACGTGCCGATAACGACTCGGTTTTGTTCCTTTAGTTTCTGTAGTTGAAGATTCTGCACTATTGGTTGGATTTTCAGCAGGTTTGCTTTCTTGCTGTCCGGTTGGTTTTTCTTGTGACAACTGCTGAACAGTTTTTGCATTACATTTTTCCTCTTTAGCAGAACAAAATTTATCCCTACAGACTTTTAAGCCCTGATACATTTGAACGCCTGTCATAGCAACGTTTTTTACTTTAAGGACCGTCGGAACAAGTTCCTTAATTTTCATGCTACTGACAGATTGCCACACATCTTCAACGCTCGCGGTAAATCCTTTTTCATATACCCCATTAACCTTACGACCTGCCGAAGCAAAATCATCATATAAAACATCAAACACTGAGCCATTTTCGTCCCTGCGTTTATAGAGAGAATATCCATAATCAAATGCCATCGTACCTGTAGTGTGTGCAAAATTGATTACACCGCTATAAGCAGGATATACCGAACAAGCTGTCATGCGCACCCAGTTCATCCATCTTCGAGAATCTTTCAAAGAATCCGTAAAAGTCTCCCAACTAGTCGGGAAACTTGGAATACATAACCCCGCATTAAAGCTTAAAGCGCTATTTACATTAACGTCAAAACCTCTATAGCATCCTGCAATATTTAAATCCAATAAACTAGAAATTGATAAATCATCTGCCCCATGTATATCACCCAACACATTGAATACACTGCCAGCTGTAATACTCGTTCTACTACTCGTAATTTGTCCTAATGCATTAAAAAGATATTTATTGGCTTCTATATGCGTAGAACTCCCGCCATCAATTTGACCAGAATTTTTTATACTCTCCATCTCAAGATCAATTCTATCTACTTCAATTTGACCATAATTATCTAAATGGTCAGATTGCATGCGTAAATTTTCACCTTGAATTTTGGCATGACCAACCGTCATTGTTTGATCCGCTTTTAATTCTGCATCTTTTACTTTTGTTTCAGCGCCTAATGCGTGATGCATATTTTTTGAAGCTTTTAATAAAGAACGCTCTAGATCGGCTTTGCCGGTATGTAATACGTCTTTAGCCTCACAAGCAGAGGATTTGGCTTCTAATTTTCCGCATTTATCTATAAATAATGTTCCTTTTACTTTAACAAGCGCCTGTTTTGCTTTAAAAAGCTTATAAATTTGCAATCCCTCCGCATCAAGCATGCTAAACGGAATATGTTGTTGGAATGCAGAATTTCCCTCTAAGGCGGTTTTTACAGCTTTTTCTTGCTGATCATTTAACTTATATTGCCCTTTGGTAACCATTGCTTCTCGAATTGTTTTATTTAAAACTTCTATAGTATCTTCAGTAAGATAACCAAAATGCACAGCAACAGTCTGCTGTAATGTTTTTTGCGTAATTGTTTTAACATCGCTTTTATCTTTTCCTTTAAATAATTCGCTCAATGGCCCTGCTGCTATCGTATTCTTTCTTAAGGTTACACCGTCACTTCTCATACCCGAAACATACCATTTTTTTTGATTTGCATCATAACTCAACTGTATTAATTCATCGTTAGATGCTTGTGCTGTTTGGATTTCTAAAGCTTTTTTAATATCTACAGCAGTTATATCAGCAGCAACAAGTCTATTAAAATGGTTCTTATCCCGACTATCTTCATTAACCCCCATTAAAATCAAATTCAATTTTTGCTGAGCATGCTTTGGCCCAGGTGAATAATCAATCTTTCTTAGTTTGTAGGAATCATCTTCTTCTCTTTCATAAAGAGACACGTTTATACTTTTTAAATGACAAATAATATCAAAAAACGATTGACCTTCAATATTATGTCCGGCCACTAACCACGCCTTATCCTTTATAAAATGGTCAATATAAGCCAAATATGTGTCTTTTCGACAACAATAAGTTTCTATTTTTTTATTAACGACATTAACCTCTGCAGGTTTTTCAGAAGATTTAAAAAGCGCAAATAAATCTTGATAAGCTTTTGATTTTTTCATTGCCGCTGGAAAAAGATTCATTTTAAAAGCGGATACTATTTCATTAGCTGCCATACGACGAATTTTTGTCTTATTTGCGTTTTCTACAAATAACTTTGTAGCTTCCTGTCTAGTAATCCCCAGCG
>CBDVDN010000038.1:0-8549 GCA_965372775.1 uncultured Gammaproteobacteria bacterium | reverse complement strand
AGGTTATTGAAGATTTGGTATGCTTATCGCAGAATGGCTCGCTCCTAATCAAGATTAATGTTCTCGTCTTGCGGTGTGTTAGAAACGTTTTATTTTGTAGAATTAGTCAGCTTTGACAAGTAAATATTCGTTTAACCCGTTATTGTAAAATTCGTAGGTTGGGTTAAGCGTATAGGGGTTTGATTTTATTGTATGAATCTGATGTTTTGTTTGTATTTAAAAAGAATTGGATTTATCGGTAAGCGCAACCCAACAATTCATATTTTGTTGGGTTGCGCTTGTATGACGATCTGAAATTTTTCATAGAACATACAAAAAAGGCTATTCATACCATTTTTTATGTTTTTTTACGCTTTAACCCAACCTGCGAATATGTTATGCCTCGCACGGTCATAATATCATCCTAGATTCGGTAGTTGAATGCGCTCTTGCTACGCATTCAACTACCTAATCTAGGATCATATATTGGGTGACTGCAAGGATCGCCAATGTTAAAAAATTACCGGCGAAGTATGGTTTTATACTTCCTTCATCCAGCGAATTATTTTGTTTGAATCTGCTGCTAAGAGGTTTAAGCTATTGAGTGTTGAGTTGATTTGCTTCAGTGCTATTTTTAATTCAGATTTTTCAATATTTTCTTTTAGCGATCGTTTTAAATTAAACGCTAACCAGTGCAGCCAATTGCCGTAACAGCCATATACAGCTGTTCGTTCAGAGTTAGGCGGTAATTTGCAGCCGGTGTCGAGATAACCCGAAATAATAGATTTAAATTTCCCTTCAATAAGATGTAATCTGAGAATACCGCTCCAGTTTAACGCAACATCTAATAGTTCACAGGTGGGATGAATAGCGCCCATCATTTCCCAGTCAATAACATAAAATTGTTCTGAATTAGTCCATAATATGTTTTGTAAATTGAGATCTCTATGACTGATTATGGTTTTTGATTTTAAAGTTGACCATGCTTGTTTGTAACATTGATTCCATAATGATATATGTGATAAATTTTTCTGAAGTTTGTTAAACCAAACCGCATTATTTTCGTAGCCTTTCTCGAGAAGTTCTTTCCATTCAGTGCTTTTATATTCAAAATATTCTGGCTTGAAAGATGCTGAAGAAATATTTAATGCGTGCAGTTTTCCTAAAAATTGACCAATGCGGCGTGCTTGCTGATGGCTGATGCTGATCGATTCGATTGGTTTTCCGTTTATCCATGGGAATACCATAAATGTTTTTCCACCTATTTCGCAATAAGGCTGGTTATTCCATGATAATGCAGTGACAGCAGGTATTTCTCGGCTTTTGTATTTTTCTGCGAGCGATTCAGCTATTTTAATGTTTTCTAAGAAAGATTTTTTTTCTTTTGGATCCAGATTTAATTGTTTGATAGCGAATTCGCCTTTTGTTGTTTTGATGCGCCAAATAAGGTGCAAAAAACCAGTGTTAACGGCTTCTATGACATCAAGAATCTGTCCGAGCTTAAATCGTTCGCAAATTGTAATTAACTGTTCTGGTGTCATAGGATTAACTTTAAAGATTTCACAGTATCGCGTTCGTTACGCAGTTCGTTTAGTGTGATATTGATTTTTTCAATAGCAAATTTATCGTGTTTAAAAGCAGCGATCACATTTGTTTTGCCATTTTTTGTTTTGCAAGGGAAAGAAAAAATTAAACCGTTGTCGATATTGTATTCGCCTTCTGAACATTTTCCAACAGAAAAAATATTATCGGTTGGTGTGTCATGAACTAAGTTGTAAACGGTAGTTATAATGGCATTTGCAGCAGAGGCAGCAGAAGAGGAACCACGCGCTTTGATAATTTCAGCGCCGCGCTGTTGAATGATTTTTATAAAATCGTTTTCTAACCAAGAGTGATCTTTAATGATTTCCGAAACGGGCATATTTTTGATGAAGGCATTGTGAAAATCTGGATAAAGCGTTGCGGAGTGATTGCCCCAGATAGCCATACTATGGATGTCGTTTGTCGAAACATTTGATTTTAAGGCTAATTGGTTGATCGCGCGTTTTTCATCTAATGCAGTCATTGCAAAGAAACGGTTATTCGGAACATCCGGAGCATGATGCATTGCGATTAAACAATTTGTATTGCAGGGATTGCCGATAACGAGTACGCGAATGTCTGGAGCCGCATGTTCATTAATAGCTTTTCCTTGCTGAATAAAAATATTTGCATTAGCACGTAATAAGTCAGAGCGTTCCATGCCGGTCTGTCTTCGAGCCGCACCGATTAATAATGCCCAGTTAACGCCATCGACTGCTTTGTTTAAATCAGCATAACAGTTTATGTTTTTTAATAATGGAAAAGCACAATCTTGTAATTCCATTGCAATACCATTTAGAGCAGGCTGCATAGGTTCTAGATCAAGCAGGTTTAAATCGATTGTTGTATTTTTTCCGAACATTTGTCCAGAAGCAATTCTAAATAACAATGCATATCCGATATTTCCAGCAGCACCTGTTATTGCAATTTTGATGTGGTTTTTCATGGGTTTTGCCTAGTAGAGAAAGTGTATCCATTTTTAATAGATACAAGATTATATCATAAAATTCTCAGCAGCAGATATTTTAACAGAAATTCCCGCGCTAAATAAAAAACCATCAAAAAGTTGATTATTTTGGAATTTTTAAAAAATTGGCAAAAACTCTCTATTAAAACAACAGACTATCCTTTGATTATATCTTTAGTTCCGGTAAAATCACCAACTAAAGCCTATAACCCGAAAGTCGGCTTTGCTAACTGCTTGTTTTTACAGATCGCCGTGTGCTTTGCCGGAGCTAAAGGCACAATCAAAAAATAACCTGTTGATATAGCTCAAAAAATTTTTATAAACAAACAGATATTATATTGTTATACTCAATCGCAGGATACATTTTAATGAAGGAGAAATTATGAAGCACAAAGTTTTTATAGGTATTTTTGCTGCTATTATCATTGTTATTATGGCGCTTGGTGTGGTGATTTATTTTCATCATTCGCCGGTTGAGCATGGGCAGAACGTGCTAACATCCGTAAAGGATAAGAAGATCCTTTTTTATGGGAGAGAATGTCCGCATTGTAAAGTATTAGAGAAATGGTTTGTCAAAAACAAAATCACAAAGAAAATTCTTTTTGTTAAAAAAGAAGTTTATCATAACCGACAAAACCTTAATGAATTAATTATTATTGCAAAACATTGTAAACTTGTTGCGGACTATATCGTTGTACCGTTTTTATGGACAGGTAAAAAATGTATGACGGGTAATGATGAGATTATGAAATTTTTTGAAGGACAGTTACATGAAAAGTAATCTTAAGAAATTTTACTGCAATGTGATTGCGGTTATTGTGATGAGCGTTTGCTTTATTGGTAAAGCGTGTGCTATTTGTCCGATCTGTGCGATTGCTGTGGGTGCTGGGATCGGATTAGCGCAATGGTTGGGGACTGATGATTCAGTTACTGGTCTTTGGGTAGGCGGATTGGTTGTTTCATTGATCATGTGGACGATTTATTGGCTGGATAAAAAAAATATTCGTTTTAAAGGACGCATTATTCTTACGACAGTTTTATATTATCTGCTTATTGTTTTTCCGTTATATCCCATCGGTATTATCGGACATCCTCTAAATAAATTATGGGGAATGGATAAATTAGTATTGGGTGTTATTATTGGCAGTGTATTTTTCTTTGTAGGCGGTATGTTACATTTTGCACTTAAAAAAGCGCATAATAATCGTGTGTATTTTCCTTTTCAAAAAGTAGTCTTCCCAATTGTTCCTTTAATTATTTTAAGTTTCGTTTTTTATTTTATTACGAGATAGTGGATTATGCCTGAAGAAAATCAAAATTCTGTTGAAAGCGAACGAGTTGTTTCCAAAGAAAATCAAAATCCGATTAAAAGCATCAGCAAATTTATAGAAAAAGTTGATCAGATGAAAAAACAGGAAAAGATGGATTTATCATCCGATCAAGATTTAACGTTTGCTATTATGAATTTGGTTTCTATTGAAGAGCATTTTATTTTTACTGGTGTAAAGACTGGGAAAACTAAATATTATGATTTTATGATAGAAGTTCGTGAAATGCGAAAAGCACTTTTGAAAAAAATTATTAAAGATTATGAAGGTGAAGTTTGGTGTATTTCAAAACATCTATTGGCTGCGACGATGCGCTTAATGGAAGTCGGAACGAAACAGAAGCATATGGGGAATGACGACGAAGCGCACGATTTATTCGAAAAAGCTTATGAGCTATATTCTTTATTTTGGGGCATTAATATGGGCTTGGTTGATACGGGTGATATAAAAAAAATAGATGATAATGCAATGAATAAACATGATAAAGAAAAGACTGGATTTATGGGGAAATTAGGACAATTAGTCAAAAAAGCGATTGATTGTTGTATTGAATAATTAAAGGTTATTTTTATGGAAGCACAAAAACGCCGCGCAATTATAAAATTTATTATTTGGCTTATTGTATTATTAATTGTTTTAGCGGGTGTTACAGCGTATTGGCAATATCGGACTTATTATCCATCGACAGATGATGCGTATGTTCAAGCGCATGTGACTTATGTTGCGCCCCAAGTTACTGGACCTATTAAGCATATTTATGTTAAAAACAATCAGCTTGTTGTTAAAAGTCAAAAATTATTTGATATTGATTCAGCGCTTTTTCGAATAGCGGTTGCGGCAGCGCGTGCGCATTTGGATTTAGCTGAGCAAAACATGCGTATGCTTCAAGATGCAGTAAAAAGCGCGCAAGCTTTAGTTGCGCAAAGACGATCGGAGTTAGATGTAACGCTAAAAAATTCCAATCGAATTCTTGCGCTTGAAAAAGTAGGACAAGTTTCTAAATCAGCAGGTGATGAAGCGAGGAGTAAAATAAAAGTGGCAAAAGCCGCATTAAGCGCAGTGCTCAGTCAATTGGATCAAGCCAAAGAGAATTTAGGGGATATCGGACAGAAAAATGCGCAGATTCGTGCGGCAGCAGCGAATTTAAACCAAGCTAAACTTAATTTAAAACATACGCATATTGTTGCACCGTCTGCTGGAAAAATTGTTAATTTTACAGTTCGATCGGGTAGTATGGTACAGGCTGGCGTGCCGTTATTTCAGTTGGTGGATCAAGGAAAATTTTGGCTGAGCGCTAATTTCAAAGAAACACAATTACAAAGAATAAAAGTTGGGCAAAAGGCAACACTTACGGTAGATATGTATCCCAAACATGAGTTTAAAGGTGTTGTTGAAAGCATTAGCGCTGGAAGCGGTACGGCATTTTCATTACTTCCGGCGGAGAATGCTACGGGCAATTGGGTGAAAGTCACGCAGCGTATTCCAGTTAAAATTGTTATTCTAAATCCATCCAAAAAATTTCCACTGCGTGTTGGTTCTAGCGCTACAGTCATAGTAAACACGGTTCAGAAGGCAGAGGTTAGAGGGCAGAAAGGTGATTTTGTAGATTCTGTGTAAGGGCGCGACCCTTGCGGTCACCCAATTCCTTGCGGTTGCCCAAATGGGCAGCCGCAAGGGCTGCTGCCCCTACATAGCATTTGCGGAATTAACCCCTGACTTCTAAATAGGATGCATTGTTGAGTATACAAAATTTTGAGCAGAACATAACTCCATGGCAGCGATGGGGGGTTACGATTACCGTCATGTTGGTGACGATTATCGAAGTGTTGGATATCACCATTGTCAATGTTTCTCTTCCGCAAATGATGGGACAGCTTGGCGCTGATTCCGATCAAATCACATGGGTATTAACTGCCTATATTGTTTCTTCCGCAATTGTTATGCCCTTAACTGGATTTTTAGTTGCGCGGTTCGGTCGCAAAAGATTATTGATGACGAATATCATCGGATTTTTGATTTCTTCTATGTTATGCGGCTTATCGGCATCGCTTGCACAAATTGTTTTCTTTAGAACATTACAGGGGATTTTCGGCGCATCGTTAGTACCGCTTTCTCAATATATTTTAGGCGATGTGTTTGAGAAAAAAGATCGTGCAAAAGCGATGGCAATTTGGGGTATAGGCGTGATGATCGCGCCGGTTATTGGTCCGACGTTAGGGGGTTATATTACGTCAATCATGTCATGGCGATGGGTGTTTTATATCAATGTGCCTGTTTGTATCGTAGCTTTTTTCTTATGCGTGCAATTTATTCAAGAAACACCCAAAAAGTCCATGAAAGTTGATTGGTTAGGTTTAGTGCTTATGGTAGTAGGCATTGGATGTCTGCAAATATTTTTAGACCGCGGCAATACGAGCGATTGGTTTAATTCCAAGCTTATTGTTTTATTGTGTATTGCTTGTGTTTTTGCATTGATTGCTTTTGTTATACGTAATTTTAGCCGGACGGATAATGTTGTGAATTTGCGGTTATTAAAAAATCGTAATTTTATGGCTGCAACAGTTATGTTAACGATGTTTGGTATTGGTATGAGCGTCATTGCAGTGATGCCCATTATGCTCGAACATTTAATGGGCTATACAGCAAAAATGGCCGGTGTTTTTATGGCGCCAAGGGCGATATTATCGGCTCTTGGAATGGTATTTGCTTCTGTTTTAGCGAAACGAATTGATTTAAGATGGAGTATTTTTATTGGCGTTGTTATAACTGCTTATAGTACTTATTTGATGTGTCAGTATAATTTACAATTGAGTTTTGCCGCAATGGTTTGGCCGACTCTTTTTCAAGGACTTGGGTGCGGCTTATTTTTTGTGCCTTTGTCGACTATTGCATTGAGTTCATTATCCGAAGCAGATATGGCAGAAGGTGCCGGCTTATTTAATTTTGGCAGAAATATAGGCATGTCTATTGGCATATCCATTCTCAGTACGTTAATTACGCGGGAAACGCAGATTAATTGGAACCGGCTGGCTGGACATATTTATGTTTCGCGTGATGCATTTAAACATTGGTTAGCAGTCAAACAATTGATAATTACTTCACCGCATGCGATTCAGAAAGTTGCGATAGAAGTCGCAAAACAGGGAAGCATGATTGCCTTTGTTGATGCATATTGGTTTGTCACAATCAGCTTTATTCTTATGCTGCCGTTAATTTTAATTATGCGTAAAACACGACCGCAAAATAAGTCAGTTATGATGCATTAAAGGAGAGATTTTTTTGAAAATATTAGGAATGAGGATAAGGTTATGATGCTATAACCTTTATTTTCTGACAGACCCTTACCTTAGGATCGTGTTTTGATCTCATCCAAAAACGATTTTCCATGTTCAAATGGTGATAGATCAAAATATTCTGCAAGCGTTTGTCCGATGTCCGCGAAAGAATTGCGTTTACCGATCGAGATCGGTTTGATATTCGGACCAAAAATTAAAATCGGAATATATTCGCGCGTATGGTCTGTGCCTTTATAAGTTGGATCGCAGCCGTGATCTGCTATGATAATTGCAATATCATCATCTTTTAATAATTTTTCAAATTCTGGCAGGCGCGCGTCAAATGCTTCCAGCGCTTTTGCATAGCCTTCGATGTCGCGACGATGACCATATTTCATATCAAAGTCGATAAAATTCGTAAAGAGCAGACTTCTATCTCCGGCTATTTTTGTTTCTGCTACTGTTGCATCAAATAGTGCTTCATTCCCGTAAGCTTTTGTGGTTTTAGTGATACCTTGATGCGCGAAAATATCGGAAACTTTACCGACGGCAATCACATTTCCGCCAGCATCTTTTAATTTATCGAGTAAGGTCGGTGCCGGCGGCGGAACAGAATAATCACGGCGATTGTTAGTGCGCGCGTAGTTTCCGGATTCGCCAGAGAAGGGGCGCGCAATGACGCGTCCGATATTATAAGGATCAACAAGTTTTCTTGCGATTTCACAGATTTCATAGAGCCGATCTAATCCAAAGGTTTCTTCATGTGCGGCAATTTGAAAAACACTGTCGGCGGACGTATAGACGATGGGTTTTCCAGTGCGGACATGTTCATCGCCTAGTTCTTCGAGTATAACTGTGCCGGAAGCATGTTTGTTGCCGAGAATGCCGGGGATGTTGGCTTGAGCAATAAATTCGTCAACAAGTTCTTTTGGAAAACTTGGATAATCCGGCGGGAAAAATCCCCATTCGAATAAAGCCGGTATGCCGGCGATTTCCCAATGACCGCTTGTCGTATCTTTTCCATAACTGAGTTCGGATGCGTAGCCGTAGGCGCCTTCGGGCTGAATGTCTTCTTCGAGTTTAGGGATTGGAATACCGTTACATTCTGTTACAGCAGCATTTAATCCCAGTCTGGTTAAGTTTGGCAGTTTTAAAGTACCGTATGCTTCTGCAATATGGCGGAACGTGTTTGCACCAACATCATTGAATTTATCGGCATCCGGCAATGCGCCGATACCGAACGAATCTAGTAGTAAAATGAATGCACGTTTCATTGGTTTATTCCTCTTTTAAGTATGTCTTTAAAAAATCTTCAAGTGCCGGAGAAAAATTAAACATTTCAACCAAACGATTATAGCTGGATAATGCGTTTTCTCTATCTTGTTTTTTTAGTGTATTTTTAACAGCTCGTAGCATAAT
>CBDVDN010000037.1:0-8585 GCA_965372775.1 uncultured Gammaproteobacteria bacterium | reverse complement strand
CCAAGGCAAAAATCCTTGCTTTAAACGCATAATATGCTGTGCGGCCGCCGATTCGACTTGGTATAAAGACGCTAAAAATATACAAGGTTCGCCCGCGATAGCATCCGATACTAAATTTTCGCTTGCTATTTCTGATTCAATCGCTTGTTTGATTTTAACTTCTGGAATATCTAATAATTCTACACTTGATTTGACGAGCGCATCGTATTTTGCCGCACAGTGTCCACTGTTACATAATTCTTGCAAAACATATCGCACACCTGCTTCTGTGCGCGTCATAGAATCACGCGCAATGCCTAATTTTACAGCTAATGCATCCGCGGTTTTAAAGCCAATGCCTTGAATATCTAATACTAAACGATAGGGATTGTCTCGAACTGTTTCAATCGCATTGTCGCCATACGTTTTATAAATGCGCACAGCACGCGCAGTTCCAACACCATAAGATTGCAGAAAAACCATAATGTCACGAACGGCTTTTTGTCCGGACCAAGATTCTATAATTTGTTCTTGGCGTTTTTTTCCAATGCCTTCTACTTTGAGTAATTTTTTCGGTGTTTTTTCGATAATGTCAAAGACGGATTCTCCGAATCTTTTAACAAGCTTTTTTGCGTAATGTTCTCCAATCCCTTTTATCATGCCAGACGCAAGATATTTTTCGATGCCGTCAAGTGTTGTCGGCATGATTACTTTGAGCTGTTCAGCTTTAAACTGCAAACCATGCTTTCTATTGTTAACCCAACACCCCAGACATTCGATATACTCGCCCGCGTGAATATTGACCGCACTGCTTATAACAGTAACTAAGTCCCGATGGCCTTTTACTTTAGCGCGCAGCACACAAAACCCGTTTTCCTCATTATGGAAAACGATTCGCTCTACAGATGCTGCTAAACGTTCTTGTGGTGAATTCATATTGTGAAATAAATAAAGTATAGGGGCGACCCTTGCGATCGCCCGTTTTATATCAATATCTAATTACTTAGATTTTTTGGCTTTACGCTTACTTTTTGGTTTGCGCTTTTTCACAAGCTTTTTAGCCCAAGTTTTTGCAAAAGCAGTTAATGCTTTTTCTTTTGCTAATAATTCTTTATGCTCCGTCACATACTTAGCTAACATCTTTTTGCAATGACCGCCGCATTCTGTTGATTTCTTGATTTCATCAGAAAGCGCTTTACAAGCAAGTTTGGCTTTTTTCACACGCGCTTTTACAATTTGTGTTACTTTCGTCTTTTGCTGTTTTAAAGCAGCTTGATGCTGTTTCTTTGCGGTCACTAATTTTTTACGAAATCCAGCAACTTTTGTTGTCGTTTGCGCAATACATTTTTTTGCATCTTTCGTTAATTGAACATAAGTTTTTTTCAACTTATCTTCATGCTTTTTAATACAATCTTTTATGTTGCTTAACTCTTTACAACAAATATGTGTTTCCTCGGCACCACAGCAGCCTTTCGGCTTAATGGATTTAGTAGCTTTTTTACGTGGCATAATGCACCCCTTTTAAAAATTAAAATTAAAAAAACAATTAATATTTTGGATGATACAGAGTTTTTAAGGTATTTCAAATGTTTTTAATACTTAAAAAAACACAATTCTTTATTTTGTCCGCACCACGTAACCGCAGCACAATATTTTTCTTCCGGCATAAAACCATGTAATTGCCATTGATCAGCTTCCGCCATATTATTCTCGATAGATATTATCTTAGCTGGCTTTTCTGATGTTAGCCGAACAGAAAATTTATTTAATTCGTAGAAAATGCCTTTTCCAATCGCTTTAATAAACGCTTCTTTTCGCGTCCATGCATTATAAAACCCTTGTGCTCTTTGGTCTTCAGATAAAATTTGATACTCAAGCCGCTCGTGTTCTGAAAAAAATCTTTCGACAATTTCATCTCCCGCCAAACGATGATTCATGCGTTCTATGTCCGCACCAATCGCATGATGCTCAGTTATCGCAATTAAAGCACGCTCATGACTATGAGATAAATTAAACTCCAAGGGGGTAGGTTTTTGATTGAATAATACAAATGGCTTACCATATTCGTTTGCATTAAAGCAAATAATTTTGGGCAAACAGTTTAAATATTTTCCGATCAATATTCTTAATACACTGTGAGAAACAACAAAACAATCATGGTCTTTTTTAAATTTAAAGCGCTTCGCCCGCAACCTTTCATTCTCATTTAATAGTGAATAAAAATCCGCAATGCGATCTAGATAGTCTTCAATATTTATATACCAAATATGAACTTGATTCTCATCGATCTTATATTGCTTAATTTGCTGCCAATTGATTTCCATAAAAGTTTAACTCAGCGCACGCGGCGCATTAACAAAAAACCAACAACTAAAAATACAAACGAGGGGAATATCGCGCTAAATATCGGCGGAATTTGATAAACCAAAGTCAGCGGACCAAAAAACTGATTGAGCGCGTAAAATGCAGCGCCAACAATAACACCGGTAACTATTCTTACGCCCATCGAGATAGATCGTAACGTACCAAATATAAAAGGCACTGCCAAAAAAATCATAATTAATGTCGATAACGGCTGCATGACCCGCTGCCAAAACGCCAATTTATCTGCATGCGCATTAAGTCCGCTCACTTCTTTATATTGTATTAATTTAACTAAATTTATGAGCGATATTTCTATTGAATCTATTTTAGAAACGTTTAATAAAGACGGATTAATTGTGACCCCCCAACTCTTTCGTTTTATTTTTTCGTTTTTTGTAGAATTTTTATTAAAGTGCGTTTCGGAAACATTTTCCAACCACCACTGCCCGTCTTTAAACGCTGCACTTTGTGCATGACTTGCTATTACCAACTGATGACTATCATTAAATTGATACTGATTAATGCCCTGCAAATGAGAATTGTGTAACACTTTTTGAATGTAAATAAAGTTATTTCCATCTTTCAGCCATAGCCCTTGTTTTGTTTCGAATGCTTGACCGCCGCTCTTTGCAATTATTTTTTCTCGCCGGGCAAGATACATTCCTCTGGGACTTAATCCTTCTCCAATAATAGTCATCACAATAATCAATAAAATCGCAGCACGTAAAACTGCCCAAACTATTTGCCTGATTGAAACGCCCGAAGCACGCATAACAGTCAGCTCATTATGAGCCGCTAAATGACCTAATCCCAGAATAGCGCCTAACAAACCCGCCATTGGAAAGAATCCATAAAGATCGGAAGGCAGCGTTAAAAGGGCATATTTTATCGTTGCGAAAAGTCCGTAATTGCCTACGCCCATATCACTAAGCTGACCCACAAACGTTACAAATATCTGTAAAGCGCTTAAGCCCAACAACACGAATCCAGTCGCAATAATGACGGATAATCCAATATGTCGTTTTAATATTTTCATACAAAAACTCTAAAATAGTTTACAAGCGCTAATAAAAATACAGCAATATGAATCCACCATACTCCTATCCAAGCCGGAATATCTCCATGCGCCACCCAATCCCGCGAGATAACCAGCATATTTGCATAAACAATAAATATTAAAATAGCTGGTAAGAGCTGCGCAAAACGACCTTGCCGCGGCTTAACGCGGCTTAACGATAAAGCTAAAAATGATAAAATAAGAACAGATAACGGCATAGAAAGACGCCACTGTAATTCAGCCATATAACCTTTTTTCTGCCTCGCTTGTTTAAAAAGCATTCCGATAGGAATAACTTCTTCTCCGGCATTATGTCCCGATGCAACAGGATTTTGTATGCGCACACCATACTCTTTATATTTGATAATTTGAAAATCATCATGCCCGGGCTGCCCATCATATCGATAACCATCACATGAAACCATAAAACTATCTCCGGTTTTTTTATCAGTCTTTTGATAAGCGCTTTTAGCGGAAAGAACAATCCAGTTATTACTGGGGGGGAGGTGTTTGACATTATTTTCTATTTTTTGCGCCATAAACAAATTGCGCGCATGCTTGCGATCCCGAGACAATTTATCAACATAAAAAACTTTTTTGCCGTCTGACGATGCTTGAAATCTACCCGGAATAAGCGTCTGGAAAATTGTACTAGTCTCTGCAATATCCGTCAGATCATCTCGATGTTTTGCAACCGCCGGACCCACAAATAAAACTAAAACAGCAACAATCACCGCAACAATACCGGCTATTGATAAAGTGATTTTTAATAATTGCCGCTGACTCATTCCGCACGCAGTCATAACCGTCATTTCAGAATCTGCATACAACCGTCCATAAGACAATAAAATCGAAATATATAAACATAACGGCAATAACAAACCGAGCAAGATGGGAATTTCTAGAAAAACTAAATACAAAAGCATATTAGCAGCATAAGTACCATTCGCAACAAACGTTAAATAATGAATAACTTTATTGCAGATAAAAATAAACAAAATGACAGCGGTTACCGCAATCATCGTCGAAAAAACTTCTTTGTAAAAATAACGCGAAATAATCAATTGAATGATGCAATATTAATATTGTTGGGTTAATCGCCTCGAGGCGATTAACCCAACCTGCTAGTTGAAACCCGATAAATATCTTAGTAAACTGCAGCATTATACTCTGAAAATATATTGTGAGCAAAAGATATGCAGCAAATCGACTTTTATTTAATACTGGAAGCAAATACAAAAATGTCATTTGCCTGCCGTTTATTAGAAAAAGTTTATAAGCTCGGCCACCAAGTTTATGTGCATGCTCACGATGCTGCCGCTGTGCATCAGTTTAACGATATGCTTTGGATTTTTCGGGATATCAGCTTTATTCCTCATGATATCGTAAATAAAAGCCCAGATATAACTGCCCCGATTCAAATCGGCTTTTCTGAATCGCCTTTAAATCATCACGATATAATGCTCAATCTCGACGAAGAGGTTCCGGAATTTTACACACAATTTCAGCGTATCATTGAAATTGTTCCGCAAGATGAACCCTCTAAAGAAAAAGCACGAAATAAATATCGTCAATATAAAAATGCCGGCAATAACATTAAAACTCACGACTTAAGAAAATAAATATTATGGAAAAAACTTACAATCCGCACACTATTGAGCAAAAACTTTATCAGCAATGGGAAACTTCCGGCTACTTTAAAGCCGACGGCACTGGCGATTCTTACTGTATCGTTCTACCACCACCCAATGTTACGGGCGCTCTCCACATGGGGCACGGCTTTCAAGATACGCTAATGGACGCTCTAATTCGCTATCACCGCATGTGCGGTTTTAATACTCTATGGCAAGCCGGCACCGATCATGCAGGCATTGCAACACAAATGGTAGTCGAACGACAATTACTAAAAAAAGGACAATCGCGACATCAGCTCGGACGCGACGCTTTCGTCGATAAAATTTGGGAATGGAAAGAACAATACGGAGATAAAATACTGCAGCAATTGCGCCGCATGGGCGCATCAGCCGATTGGACGCGCGCACGCTTTACGTTAGACGAGGAATTATCAAAAGCCGTCCGAAAAGTTTTTGTGCAGCTCTTTGACGAAGGACTTATTTATCGCGGAAAACGCTTAGTCAATTGGGATCCCGTTCTACATACTGCCATTTCTGATCTGGAAGTTACAAATGAAGAAGAATCCGGTCATTTATGGCATTTCCGTTATCCATTAACCGATAATAAAAATTATCTCGTTATCGCAACAACCCGCCCTGAAACAATGCTCGGCGATACCGCTGTTGCTGTCCATCCAGACGACGAACGCTATAAATCCTTCATTGGCAAAACAATCAAACTACCGTTAACTAATCGTGAAATTCCTATTATTGCAGATGATTATGTTGATCCGGAATTTGGAACCGGCTGCGTTAAAATTACGCCCGCACACGATTTCAACGATTATGATGTTGGGAAAAGACACGACCTACCCATAATTAATATTCTCACGCACGATGCACGCATCAATGAAAATGCACCAAAACCCTATCAAGGATTAGATCGTTTTGAAGCACGTAAAAAAATCGTGGAAGACTTAAAAGCGCTTGGCTTATTAGAAAAAATTGAAAACTACACGGTAAAAATTCCCCGCGGCGATCGATCAAAAGCCATTATTGAACCTCTTTTAACTGATCAATGGTTTGTAAAAGTTGCGCCATTAGTAAAACCGGCTATTGACGCAGTCGAAACCGGCAAGATTCGTTTTATTCCAGAAACATGGGCAAAAACTTATTTTCAATGGATGCATAATCTTGAAGACTGGTGTATTAGCCGACAATTATGGTGGGGGCATCGCATTCCAGCATGGTATGACGAAAACAATAATCTATATGTCGGAGAAAATGAAAAAACCATTCGCGAAAAATATAATTTACCCAATGATCTCACTCTCAAACAAGACGAAGACGTTTTAGACACTTGGTTTTCTTCCGCACTTTGGCCTTTTTCAATATTAGGCTGGCCTGAACAAACACAAGCATACAAAACCTTTTATCCGACAAATGTTTTAGTCACGGGCTTTGATATTATATTCTTCTGGGTTGCCCGCATGATCATGTTCGGTCTGAAATTTACTGGACAAATCCCCTTTCACGAAATTTACATTACGGGACTCGTCCGCGATCCAGACGGACAAAAAATGTCAAAATCAAAAGGCAACGTCATCGATCCGATCGATTTAATTGACGGCATCGACTTAAATGATCTCATCAAAAAACGCACGCAAAATTTAATGCAGCCGGAAATGGCTAAAAAAATCGAACAGCATACGCGTAAACAATTTCCGAACGGCATTATGCCACACGGAACAGATGCGCTGCGTTTTACTTATTGCTCACTTGCCGGAACAGGACGCGACATTCGTTTTGACTTAGGTCGTTTAGAAGGACATCGAAATTTCTGTAATAAATTATGGAATGCAACGCGTTATGTTTTGATGAGCATCGAAAATTCTAAACTGTCACAAAGCGACTCAACCCCTCAATCCTCTTTAGCTATTCATGACAAATGGATTCTTTCAAAACTGCACACAACCATCAAAAAAGTTCATCATTATTTTAAAACCTATCGTTTTGATTTGCTTGCTCAAACACTGCATGAGTTTACGTGGCATGAATATTGCGACTGGTATCTAGAATTATCCAAACCCATTCTAATGAACGAAGCTATTTCAGAAGCAGAAAAACGCGGCACATGCAAAACATTAATTCTGGTTTTAGAAACACTGCTGCGCCTGCTTCATCCTATTATGCCGTTTATAACAGAAACATTATGGAAAGACATTGCACCCTTAACTGATAAATCCGGCAAAACAATCATGTTAGAACCTTATCCAGAATACGACGAATCGCTTATTGATGAAAAAGCTGAAAATACAATTGAATGGATAAAAAACATTATCTTAAGCGTACGAAATATTCGCGGTGAAATGAATATTTCACCTGCAAAAAAAGTCCCGTTATTATTAAATAAAGGCAATAAACAAGATAAAGAACACATAGAAACTTATCAATTATTTCTAAAAAATCTAGCGAAACTTTCCTCTATAGATTGGCTAGACAAACAAAAAAATAAAGCGCCTTCAGCTACAGCATTAGTCGGAAACTTAGAACTCTTGGTACTCATGTCAGATGTAATCGACAAAACAGCCGAAATTAATCGATTAAATAAGGAAATTGAAAAACTAGAAAAAGACTTAAAACAATCCGAAAGTAAACTATCTAACGAAAACTTCGTCAAAAAAGCGCCGCCAGCCATTGTCGAAAAAGAACAAGCCCGCACAACTGAAATGAAAGTCGCTTTGAAAAAATTAAATGCGCTTTTAGAAAAACTTAAATAAAAAACGCGCAGGGCAGGTTACGCTTAAGCAATACATCATACATATTTTCAAGCCAAACTAACAGATTACATCGGAAATAGCATGCTATTTATGCCGTTCCCATTTGCAGAAAGTTGCGCCAATGTGCTAACTAACGACCAACTCGATACCATTGAAAAAATTCCAGAATTCAAAGTCTGCGTAGCGATGGCTCGATTTTTTTGTCTAGAACGTTTAGAATGACTTCTGTAATAACGGAAGCTACCATCACCGTTACGCAAAAAAAATCTTTGCAAGACTTGATTTGCTTTAGCGCTATTAGAAATAGAAGTATCTGTTTTATTAGAACTACCCCCTTTTCCAGGGGAGAGTTGATCTTTCACTTTGGGTTGTTTTGGAAAAAAATCACTTCTACTTTTAATCCCTTGGGGGTTAATTCCTCGCTGCTTGCGGCAGGGTAGTTTATTTTTTTTCGACGAAAAAAAAGACGAATTGTCTCGGGGCCTTTTTGTAGGGGTTCTATTTGAATGATTTCCTTTCATTTGATGTCCATTTTTATTATGAAAATTCATGGGGATTCTTATATTGTTTCTATCAAACGCTTCTTCTTCCGCATGATCTAAGGTTTTAACTATTTCATAAAATCCTGCTTTGAAGGCATAACCGCGAGCGGTATGCCCATAGAAATCTCTATTTGTTAAAAAATCATGAAAGCCTCGAGTCTTTTTGCCGCCAAACGCTTCTTCTGCAGCATGAATTAAGGTTTTAACTATTTCATGATTTCCTTCTTTAGAGGCAGAATGGAGAATGGCA
>CBDVDN010000036.1:0-8670 GCA_965372775.1 uncultured Gammaproteobacteria bacterium | reverse complement strand
GTATGCGTGAATCCATACTCAATCAAGTTGATCACAAGCATTCCAGAGCAAAACGATCCTTGCTCATCAACTTTGAAATTCCTATACATATAAAATAAACTTATTGACTGCATAGAATAGAAATCAGATCGCCTTTTTTGTTTTTGATGAAGGAATTTAATATAAGTTTGTTGTTATAACGGCTTGTGATGGCAATCGGCAGTTGTGTTTTTGGGGTTTTTTTTGTGCCGCAGGTGTAGGCAGATTCATCTAAAGTTGTGAAGACAGGGTAGGTTTTTTCAAAATAAGGAATAAAGATAATAGTTTCGCCTTTTGTTATTTCTTGAGGAATATTGCACAAGGCTTTTTGATCGGAATTTATAGGCTTGTCGCATACGCCGAAATATCCTTTCATCCCCGTATTGTTTGTGACTGCTAGTTGAATGTTGTAACGTAAGCGATTTGTTTGCGCATAATTTGTACCGCAAATTATCGTTAATCCGATGATAAATATAAAAAATATTGTTTTTTTCAAATTGGTTTCCTCTGTATTCCGTATGATAGGATTTTATAACTATTTGATTTTAGCATAAATAGCAAGTATTGTTTGTATGTTTGCATTCTGTACACGGCAAAACTTTTAAAAAAATGCGTAGGTTAGGCTAAGTACCCGTAAATTTATTAAATATTTTCAACTAGTTATTTGATTTTTGCGAGTTTTGACGTGTACAGAGATATTTGCATTTGAAATTTCAGGAGGATCTTGTTGATGAAACGATTCAATTTTTTTCATGCTATCTTTTTATCATTTTACTCAAAATCATTATATCGGCAAGTGGGTGAAAGATGGCGGGGGCGTAGTTTTGTTTATTTATTGGTTTTATTGGCAACTTGCTGGATTGTCGCGGCTTTTGCGTTTAATTATCAGTTTTGGCAAGAGGTTAATCAAGCGGCGCCGACAATCATTCAGCAAATGCCGATTATCACTTTTACGCATGGTGTTGCATCAACAAAGCCGGATCGTCCGATATTAATTAAAACACCGGAAAATATATTAATTGCTGTTATTGATGTTAAAAATCAATTTAAAGAATTTGAACAATCTACCGCTAAAATATTCATGGGCTCAAAAACAGTTCAAGTCAAGCAAGACACCTATCAAACGGATACGATACGTTTTCCTGAACGATTAAATGGAACGTTTGGATCAAAAGAAATTACAGCATTTTTCCATCAAATGAAAAAATGGGCAATTCCATTGCTTTATATATTTACGGTTATTTTTGGAGTTATTGGATCGTATATTTTTCATGTTGTTCAAGTGCTTATTTATGCATTACTTGGATTGGCGTTTGCGGCGCTTTTAAAACGCAAATTGAATTATGCTGCTTTATTAAGTCTTTCTCTTTTAGCGATTACGCCTGCCATCGTGCTTCGAACAGTTTTAAATTTACTTGAACTGCGGTTTCCATTGGATTTTTGGCTTTATTTTTTGGTATCAATGGGATATTTATATTATGCGATAAAGGCGATGTCGAGAGAAATTGGCTGAGTGTTTTTGCGGAGCGGGATAACGAGGCAATAAGTAATCTTGTGAGATATTTTTATGATACACTCAAATAAGTAGTATTGCATGTGGTAATTTAAATCCGTTCCGCCAAAATTAACCGTAAAAGGATTTTAATATGATTAAAGAGATAATATCAGAAACTCCAGACACATTAGTTCCGTTTTTAGAAAAACTAGATTTAAAAGAAAAATTGCCAGACATATCACATTGGCAGGAGCTTAATCAACTCGTAAATCAAGGGTGGTATGGAAAATTATTAAATACTTTCTCGTCGAATCATACATTTTTTAAATTAATTGCCTGGTGGTTTTTATATGCGAGAAATATTTATAACTCTTTAAGAGAAAAAAGAGATCTAAAAGAATCCTCCAAATGCTGCAGAGACCATCTTTGGCCAAAAAATAAATCCGTGTTGTTAGATTCTAAATCTACGCTAAAGGCCGTATACAGTACGGATGAGTTTATGACTAAAATACAGATCTTCAATAAAGTTTGGGCTGTTTTACTAGGATCACTATTAATCAACGATATCTATTACTACTACAAATACCCAGAATTGCAGTATGGTAATACACTATCTAAAATTTTATCTTTACAATCAGATCATTCGCAAATTTTAAGTAAATCCTTAACATCAGATTTTATTTGGCCAGAACTGTTGGTTTTACCTTTTACCATTAGCTTAATTAGCGCATTTATTGCTTCTTATAATAGTCATTCTATTCCTACTAATGAAATTAAAAAAATAAGAAGCGCATGGAAAAAGTATCAATCTACTTTTTGGCTAGATGGAATTCGCCCTATTTTGGCAAAATTTACTCCAAATTTTCTTGGAAAATATTGTGGTTTAAGTATATTTCCAAACTCAAAATATACTTTTAATAATTTGATGCGAACTTTACTCTGGGATGGGCGTGTTTCAGCATCAGATCGTCATCATTTATTCACTGCGTTAAAGCATTTATTGAAACGTTCAAAAAAACTAACGCGCTTTCAACTTTTAAAATATTTTGAAGCCATTGCAGAAAATATTCATCCAAAAGATATTTTAAGGTTACATCAATCCGGTTATGGTGAAAACACAATAATTACCTTGATGCGGATGCAATCCGATGCGTTACATACCCTAAAACAACATGCCAAGCCAAACTTCTGGAATAGCTTACGTTATCTTTATGCTCATTTTTTATTATGGAACATTGGTCAGCCTAAATCAAAAATATTACAACCATTTTTTTGGGGATGGCAAGCATTCCGTTGGTATGCCACGATGCAATTTTTTACGGCCATAGTGCAAGGTATAAAATACACCATTGAAAATTATTTAGCCAGAAAAAATTGTGAATCACAAGGGAAATTATGGATTTATGTGCCTCGAGTTTCTGATTTTAGATGTACGATTTGTGGAGACTTGCCAGTTTCATATAAAAGTATTTTTGATAGTCAAGCTTGTTTTAACAATTACTTTAATAATCCAGCAATTGGTATAACGCATGCACAAAGGATGGCCTTTTTAAAACGGCAAGCTGGACGAATTGATTACTCACAAATAAAAACAGTAGATATTTCTAATCAGTACTTTGAGAAGCATGAAGAACTTAAAGAAGTATTAGATGCTATCGCTGATTGTTTCCCAAACATAGAAAATTTTTCTAGCACAAAACAAATTAGCTTTATTCCTGCAAATTCATCTATTGCGCAACCCTTATCAAGAATCATTTCTCGCACGCAATTTAAAAAACTTGATTGGCGATATCAAAATTTTGCTAATCAATCTGAATTTATGCATATATTAGGAACTCATTCCGCATCTCCTGTACTAAAGGAATTACATTTTATAGAATGCCGCCTTGGAGATGACGGGATAGGAGCATTAAGTTCATGGTTACTTAATTTGAAAAATTTAACGTATCTAAATTTGGAAAATAACCATCAAAATACTGGAGTTAACCTATTTCCGATTTTACCTAATACAACGATTGTATTACTAAATCTACCAAATAGTAATATCAATTACGATGGCATGCAAGTATTAGGGCAAATATTGCCTAAAGCATCTTCTTTAGAAATATTAAATTTAGAAGGAAATACTTTTGGAGATTCTGGCGCGATAGAACTTAGCAAAGGACTTCCCGGCTCGAATATAAAAATTTTAAAACTGCCATTGTGTAACATAGGCATTGCTGGGGCAAAAAATTTAGGTCCGGCATTAGGAAATTCAAGTGTTGTTGAACTGGATATGTGGGGGAATAATCAACTGAGTAATGAAGGAATTGACTATTTGGTAGAAGGATTTTCTTATCCGAATGCGACAATTAAAAAATTAAATTTTGAATATATTGGTATTGATGATAGTGCGTTATCTAAGGTTGGACAGGTTTTGCCAATTACCCCAATTGAAGAGCTGAATCTTGCATTGAATGCTTTTAGTTCAGAAGGCATAAAAAATTTTACAGCATATTTAAATGCTTCTTCATTGCGTACGTTAATTTTAGATAGTAACTGGTTAGAGCAAGAAAGCATACAGTATTTAAGTGCGTGCCTCGCACATTCACCACTTACTAGATTAGATTTAAGAATAAATTCTCTGGGATCATCAGAAGCAAAAAACTTAAGCGTGGTTTTAAATAATACGAATCTTCGTTATTTAGAGCTAAGCTATAACTTTCTTGGGGATGAAGGGTTTTCAAGTTTAGCTGAAGGTTTGGGTGGCAGTTTAGTAGAGAGCTTCTATGTGAAGAACAACCACATTGGTCCAAATGGAACAATTGCCTTCTTTCAAAATTTACGAAATAAAACCAATATTCAAAAATTTTATTTTAATGGTTATAGTTTAAATCCTTATATAAAAAATGCCATTGGAGATGAAGGATTAAAAGCAACTGGAGAAGCCTTCCAAAATTTGCCAGCTCTTGAAATTTTATCAGTCGTCAATAGCAATATTGGAGATGAAGGATTAATATATTTTTCATCTAATCTCCCTAATTTTCCTTTCCTGAAAAGTTTAGATTTTTCTTGGAATAGAATAGGAAAATCAGGATTAGAAGCTTTGAGTATAGCATTGCCTCATACACAAAACCTCACCCACATAGATTTTGCACTTAATAATCTTTCTGATGTAGATTTTTCGTTTTTCTTTGAAGGAGTATCAAAATCACCAATACAGGTACTCGGTCTTAGAAATACTGGATTAAAAGATTCGCATGCTTTGGCGATAGCTCAAAAATTATTAAAAAATGAAGAGAATTTTAAATTAACGTGGGTTTCTTATTTAAATCCAGATTTTAAAAGAGCAATTGCTCGAAATAAACCGAATACCAATTTATCAGCTCTTAATTTAAGAGATAACCAAATTACTAATGCTGGAGCAGAGGTGCTTTGTACTGCGTTGCCCTATAGTGGAATCAGCGAATTAGATTTAAGAGGAAACCCTATTGATAATGAGGGACTAAAATTATATTGTGTTAGTTCATCGGCAACTCGACTATCACTCCCTTTTCCCTTCAATTTAATAGAGCATTTTTATAAAAGCATGAAAAGACTTGTTGACAAAAGAGAATCCAGGCAAAAGCCGCATCCGAAGAGATTTATGACTGAATTTGAATTTGGAGAAGGACAGCCCACATCAAAGGATTTTGTCTATCCTACTGATATATCCTATTTTCCATCTGACTCTCATTTATCATTACTATCGTCCCATCCCGCTGCTACTTCTCCAAATCAAATGCTAGAAGAAAATATATTGGCTCCCTCTGTTGTGACGATGTTATTTTTTTGCATGATGTTATTTTGGCTAATCAAAAAATTATTTGGGCCAGCGGATACAGTTTCTAAAACGAACAGTAACAATAGATATCATTTTTTTAAAAGTAAAAATTCTTCTGTACAGACTAAAGCGGCCATATCAAAAACCACCATGTTGGATTTAGCTTGTTAAACAAAAAATGTATAAAAAAGCTTCGTAGTTGGTAAGTTTTTTTCTGCTTACGACAAATTATGATTCTATGATCACCGGCTGTCGTTTTGAACCCCATGTGCCGACAGGTCCTTCAAATACGCCGGCACATTTAGTACCGCAGAATTTACAATGACCATCATCTGTTAATTGATAATTGCTAATCACATAAGCATTTCGTTCTATAACGCATTTTTTACAGTTGTGGCAGTAAGTGCTGCTGCCTTCCGGATCAAAAACGTTTCCCGTATAAACGTAGCGAATGCCGTTTTTTATGGCAATATTTCTAACGCGTCTAAGTGTTTCTAATGAGGTTGAAGGCTTGTTTAGCATCTTAAAAGCCGGATGAAATGCTGTAAAATGCAGCGGAACATCGGGTCCTAGATTTTCCATAATCCATTTTGTCGATGCCTCAATTTCTTCATTTGAGTCATTTTCATCTGGAATGAGCAAGGTCGTAATTTCAAACCAAACGTTGGTATGATGTTTTAAGTACACTAAAGTGTCTAAGACCGGATGCAGTTTGCCCCCGCTGATTTTTTCGTAAAACTTTTCTGTAAAAGCTTTAAGATCAACATTTGCGGCATCCATATATGAATAGAATTCTTTTCTGGGTTCTGGGCAAATATAACCGTTTGTGACTGCAACCGCTTTTATTCCAAGCGGATGACAAGCTTTTGCAACATCAACAGCATATTCCATGAAGATTGTCGGTTCATTGTAAGTGAAGGCGATGCTTTTACAATCATATTTATGTGCTGCTTTTGCAATCATTTCTGGTGTAGCAATGCTGGCTAATCGTTTTATTTCACGAGAAGTGCTGATATCCCAGTTTTGACAAAATTTGCACATTAAATTACAACCCGCGGTGCCAAAAGAAAGAACAGGTGTGCCGGGTAGAAAGTGGTTTAAAGGTTTTTTTTCAATTGGATCAATACAAAATCCGCTTGAACGTCCGTAAGTCGTTAAAACAATTTGGTCGTTTTTGCGTGCTCGAACAAAGCATAAGCCTTGTTGACCTTCTAATAATTTGCAGGCGCGTGGACAAAGATCACATTGAATGCGTCCATTGTTTAAACGGTGCCAATATTTGGTTGGAAAGTCTTGTGGGAGATCATCCTTGGATTTCATAATGTTTTCCTCGATTTGATGTAGGGGCGATCCTTGCGGTCGCCTAAAGTTAAAGTATACATAATTCTTGAATAAATCAAAAATATGGCATAGGCTTATAATTAATCAAATTTTTAGGAAGTGAAATTATGATTACTCGTGAACCTATGATGGCTGGGACGTTCTATCCCGCAAATCCCAAAGAATTAAAAGGAATGCTTGAAGGTTTCCTAAAGGCTGTCAATACGGATCATCCTATTCCAAAAGCTATTATTGCACCTCATGCAGGATATATTTATTCTGGTTCTATTGCTGCCGAAGCTTATGCTTGTCTAGCAAAAGCGAGGACAAGTATTAAGCGTGTTATTCTGTTAGGTCCCGCTCATCGTTATCCGGTTTATGGTATTGCAGCAACTAAAGCCGATTATTTCGCAACGCCTTTAGGAAAAGTTAAAATCGATCAAGTTGCTATTTCTGACATATTATCTTTACCTCAAGTTGAAATCATAGAACAAGCTTATGATAGAGAAAATGCGTTAGAAGTTCATTTACCGTTTTTCCAAGTTTTGTTACAGGATTTTTCTTTGGTTCCTTTGCTGGTAGGGGATGCGAGCATTATAGAAATCGCGGAAGTAATAGAAAAATTATGGGGGGGTCCGGAAACTTTAGTTGTTGTGAGTTCGGATTTAAGCCATTACGAAGATTATGAGCGCGCGCAATATTTGGACAAGCAAACAGCAAACGCTATTTTAAATTTGTCTCCGGATGAAATTAATTTTGAACAAGCTTGTGGACGTATGCCAATCAAAGGATTGTTGACAGTTGCCGCCAAAAAAGGATTGAAAGCAACGTTAATCGATTTGCGCAATTCTGGAGATATGGCTGGCCACAATGATCGTGTTGTGGGCTATGGCGCATTTCATTTTAGGTAACTTACGGTGAATCAATATTCTAAAGAAGAGCAAAAAATACTGCTCGAGTTAGCTTCGAACACAATAGCGTTTGGACTAAAAAACCATGCAAGAATGCCTGTTAATATAGAAGCTTATTCTGAAAAGTTAAAGGAAAATCTAGCTTGTTTTGTAACTTTAAAAATTCACGGACAATTGCGCGGCTGTATTGGTTCTTTAAAAGCGTATCAGCCCCTCGTTAAAGATGTTGTGCATAATGCCTATGCGGCTGCATTTTCTGATCCGAGATTTTCTCCATTAACGCAGCTGGAATTTGCTGATATTGAAATAGATATATCTATATTAAGCTCGCCAGAACCCATTGAATTTAAGTCGGAAGAAGATTTATTGCGGCAGCTGCGTCCGGGTGTGGACGGCTTGATTTTAACAGAAGGATCTCACCGCGGGACATTTTTACCGTCAGTATGGGAATCTTTAAAAACGCCGCAGCAATTTCTTGCGCATTTAAAACGAAAAGCAGGGTTGTCTGAGAATTATTGGTCTGAAACATTGTCGATCGAACGTTATGTCGCTGAGTTAATTCATTAATTTATCGTATTTTATTAATTATGTTATATACTATAAAACATTGTACATGGATCGCACACTCTATGGAAAAGAGGTAAAAACCATGAAGGTTAACTATCGCAATAATAGTCATAAAAACATTTTAATTGTTGATGACGATCATATCAGTTCAGCTGCTTTAGCTAATTATTTATATCATGTTGGCTTTAATGTTGAATTTGCAAAAGATGGGATTGAAGCTTTAATAAAGCTGAAATTAAATCCGCGTCGATATTCTGTCGTTCTTTTAGATATCATCATGCCCCGTCTTGACGGACTTAAAGTATTAGATCTTTTCAAATCTTCATCCGTTCTATGTAATATCCCCGTTATTATGCTTACAAAAGTTGATGAAATGAAAAATATTATTCATGCTGTTAACATTGGTGCTTTTGAATATTTGATCAAACCTGTCGAAATAGAGTCGTTGCTCAAATTAGTCAATAGAGCATTAGAAACTGTTAATGAAGAAGAGTGTGTTTAGGGTCTGTCAGGAAATAAAGGTTACACTTAACATCCCATCTGACAGGTATCTTTGA
>CBDVDN010000035.1:0-8713 GCA_965372775.1 uncultured Gammaproteobacteria bacterium | reverse complement strand
ACTGAAAAGGATTGAGCATTGAGGATTGAGGGCACGGGCTACATAGGGTTATACGCGTTTTTATAACTGGTTAACCAAATATTTACCTTGAGCTAATGTGATCTTTTGTTATCATGTATGAATCATAAACAACAGAGGATTTCGATGTGAAGAAATTATTTATATTCTTACTGCTATGTTTGCTCCCTGAGTTATTATTTGCCGCATCGCTCGGCAATACAAAACCATTATCAAACCTACCGCGAAGCAGTTCATCCCATCAATCCTCAATCCTCAATCCTCAATCCTTCCCATACACTTATGGTCAGACAAAAATATGCGATGATCTTTGGCAAATTGCCTCTTTCGTTTCACACAAAAATCCATCTGTTACCGTACATCAAACCATGCTGGCAATCTTAAACACTAATCCTAAAGCTTTTTACAAAAGAAATGTAAACGGCTTAATGATAGGATATGTGCTATCTATTCCCTCCCCCAAAAACATTCAAAAAATTTCCCAAAAATCCGCTTATAAAATAATAAAAAAACAACACAGAGCTTGGCAAAAAATCATGGTAGAACTATCACAAAATCCATCAGCTGCTTTGCTAAAACTCAGAAGATATCCTTGCGCCATCCCTCGTAATATCACACTTTTTGCTACAAAAACCATTCCCCAAAAACCAAACGATCGCACAGTAAAACCATTGAAAAACACTCAAATGCAACAAAAAATTACTGCTCTAAAAAATCAAATTGCGTCGCTCATTCAAAGCAATCAAAATCAACTTTCACACATCACAAACTTAATGTTAGACAACCAAGCATTATTAACTCAAAACAAACAGCTTTCTCAAAACATCTTACAATCACAGCAGCAATTGACTGCTGCAAAGCAAAAACTCAAACAAGCACCGACAATCGAACATATTCTTCATGGTTTTAAATTAAATACCATCTCTTCTAAAGCACTCTCTGCTTCGCCGGACACACAATGGCTGCAGCACTTATCCTTTTTACATAAAAAAAATCTGGATCACTTTCTGCACTTACATCGGAAAAATATGGAACTTTGGTCAATTGTTGTTGTCATGCTAGCTATTTTAGCGCTACTCATCGGAATTATTTCCTTATTACACATACGCTTATCGAAAAAATCTAAACCGCAAATTCCATCAGAACCGACTCCGCCAGAAAGCAAAAAGACAAGATACTTAAATTATAAATACATTGCTGGCGAGGATGTTGTAACTGCAAAGTTAGACTTAGCAAGAGCCTACGTCGATATGGGTGATTACAAAAACGCTGAGACAATCCTGCAGGATATTATCAAAGACGGAAGTGAGACTCAAAAAATCGACGCCAAAAATTTACTTGAAAAATGCTTAAATCTTAAATCACAATGAAAATTGCATTAGGTATTGAATATGACGGAAGCGATTTCCACGGATGGCAGTCTCAGCCAAATTTGCGCACAATCCAAAAGGTTGTCGAACAAGCTTTATCTTGTATCGCGGATCACCCTATTCAAGTTATCTGTGCTGGTCGTACTGATACCGGCGTTCATGCCTGTAATCAAGTCATACACTTCGAAACTGAAGCTGTCCGTCCTAATTCAGCTTGGATTTTAGGAACAAACTCACATCTGCCAAAAGATGTGATAATCAAATGGACAAAATACGTTGATTTAGATTTTCATGCGCGCTTTTCAGCTATACGCCGTCATTATCGTTATATAATTTACAATCAGCCTATTTCGTCCGCACTCTTTAGAAATCACTTCACACATTATCCTGTTCAATTGAATGAAACAGATATGTCAAAAGCTGCGCAATATCTTCTGGGTGAGCTGGATTTTTCTTCTTTTCGCAGCGCTGATTGTCAATCCAAGTCTCCTTTTCGGAATATTGAAACACTTATTGTTACCCGTCATAGTCATCACATCATTATTGATATTATTGCCAATGCCTTTCTGCATCATATGGTACGGAATATCGTCGGCGCACTGCTGCCGATCGGATTAGGCAAAAAACCGCCGCATTGGATAAAACAAGTTTTAGAAGCCCGTGATCGACGGGCAAGTGGCGTCACAGCGCCGGCTAGTGGCTTATATCTTGTTGCGCCGCATTATCCAAACGAATTCGTTATCCCAAAACCTGTTAAATTTTCTATTTTCCTGTAAAATACAAATATTTCCCCATAAAAGAGAAGACAAATGAGCTGGTTAACAAAATTATTACCGTGTATTAGTTCAAAAAATACCAAAAAAGAAATTCCTGAGGGCGTTTGGAGCAAATGTGACGGATGCAATTCAATCTTATACCGTGCTGAACTAGAACGTAATCTTTGTGTTTGCCCAAAATGTTCACACCACATGTACATCATGGCTCGTAAACGATTAGAAAATTTTCTGGATATAGATTCATACACGGAAATTGCAAAAGACATCATGCCGACCGATCATTTAAAGTTTCGTGATCGAAAAAAATATAAAGATAGATTAAGCACTTCTCAAAAAAACACCGGCGAAAATGACGCATTAGTTGTTTTAGAAGGCAGATTATTAAACATGCCTGTCGTTGCCTGTGCATTTGAATATAAGTTCATCGGCGGCTCCATGGGAAGCATCGTCGGCGAACGATTTGTTCAAGCTGTCAATACCGCAATTATAAAAGATGCGCCTCTAATTTGCTTTACTGCAAGCGGCGGCGCTAGAATGCAAGAAGGACTCATCTCATTATTTCAAATGGCCAAAACCAGCGCCGCTCTCGCAAAATTATCAGAAAAGAATTTACCTTATATTTCCGTACTTACTCATCCGACAACCGGCGGCGTCTCAGCAAGTCTTGCAACACTTGGCGACATAATTATTGCGGAACCGCTTGCATTAATCGGCTTTTCCGGACCACGCGTTATCGAACAAACAATACGACAAACCCTGCCCGAAGGTTTTCAGCGAAGCGAATTTCTCCTAGAACACGGCGCTATCGACATGATTCTTGATCGTCGCGAATTAAGACCACGAATTGCGAAACTATTAGCAAAGTTAACCGGCGAACCGCCTATAGAAAAATTTAGCTCCACACCTATCACAAAAACTGACAAATAATCCTAAATTCATGACAAACTTCACAACACTTCAAGAATGGCTAACATGGCTTGAATCGCTCAAAATAGTTCGTTCGCCGCCAAAAGCATCACAAAACCTTACAACCATTGCTGCTCGTCTCAATTTACTGCCCGCACCTTATAAAGTCATTACCGTAACAGGGACCAACGGAAAAGGATCCTGCGCCGCCTTGTTAGAAAGTATTTATACCGCTGCAAATTATAAAATCGGAACTTTCACCTCCCCTCATTTATTACAATTCAATGAACGCATACGTACTCAAAAACAAAACGCAAGCAATAAAAGTATCTGTCTGGCATTTAACAAGATCAATCAAGCACGCGAAACAATTGAATTAAACTACTTTCAATTTAGCTTTCTTGCCGCATTAATAATTTTCAAACAAACACCATTAGATCTCATCATACTTGAAGTTGGTATTGGCGGTCGACATGATGCTGTTAACATAATCGATCCGGATTTATCAATCATTACAAACGTCGAACTAGAACATTGTGACGTACTAGGAGAAACACGTGAAGAAATTGGCATGGAAAAGGCTGGGATTATGCGAAAATCCAAACCCGCCATTTATGGTGACTCAAAACCACCACCAGAATCCATACTCTCAACAGCAAAACAGCTTTGCGTAGAACTTTATTGTTATAAAAAAGATTATAATGTCGTTGAACCACACATTCTGGATTCCGCTGTCGAGCCGCAGAATAACATTGAGTGGTCATTTCACGGCATCAAAATGCAATTAGAAAAGTTACCGCGCCCGAAAATCCTACTAAAAAATGCTGCAACCGTACTGATGGCTGTTGAAGTATTAAATAAAACACTGCCCGTAACACCTTTTTCTATTATAACCGGCTTGAAAAATTTACACATTTCAGGGCGCTGTCAAATTATTGTCCATGACGGCATAACATTATTAATTGATGTTGCTCATAACCCTGCTGCAGCGAAAATTTTGCAAAGCAAACTCCATTCTCTCAACATATCTGGAAAAACATATGCCGTAGTCGGCATGCTTCAAGACAAAGACATTCGGCACACACTTAACTATTTTATCTCTGACATTGATCAATGGTTTGTCGCGACCCTCACTCCCACACGATCAACTACAGCAAAACACCTAGCTAAGGAGTTAAAAAATATAGGCGTTTCCAAAATACAGTGCTATGATAAACCGACATTAGCATTTAATGATGCATTGAAATACGCCAAAACAAATGATTTATTAATTGTATTTGGTTCGTTCTTGACAGTCGCTCAAATAATGGAAAAAATACGTTAAAGAAATGTAGCTGCCCTCTGTGCCTGTGCCAGAATGAGTGAGACACGAAGCACGAGAAAACATACGACTCCTATACCTAACGAGGTATAAGTATAATCATTCGGGATAGTAAAATGTACACAAAACTGAAACAGCATTTAATCATTTCAATTGTTATTATTGCCATTATCGCTATTTTTATCCCGCTCATATTTTCAAAATATCATAGAGAAAAAATTTTATTGCAAAAAGTAGTTATACCACAAGCACCGAAAAGTCCTTTAATTAATCGAAATGCTATTGGAAAAAAAATCGTTGAGAAAAAAATGTCAGTCATATCTCAGCATGAACAAAAAATGGAACATATCGTCGCCCCAATCATTCTACAACAACCCAAAGCAGCACAATCACCAAAACCCAAAATAAAACCACACACGAAAACCACTTTAAAAAAAGTATCGCTCATTAAAAAAACACTACCTATTTTGTCATTACAACCTAAAAAACACGAAACAAAAAAGCCGCGCAAAACAAAACCAACATCCAAAATACAACAGCCTATTGACATATTTAATCTTTCAGATCCGCTGCTTACTCAGCAAATAAAAAAACTAAATATTCGAACCGGAGATGAAACAAGCAGCAACGTACAACAGCCTACTACTCTAACGCCCTCAACTATTTCACAAAAAAAACAACAACTGCTTAAAAAAGCAAAATCTTACAACAAAGCATGGGTGGTACAGCTAGGTTATTTTCTCAACAAAAAAAATGCTGAAAACCTTGTAAAAAAATTAAATAAAAAAGGATTTTCTGCTTTTATTTACAAAGGTCAAATCAACAAAAAACCAGCCTCACGCGTATATGTCGGTCCATATATTCAATTAAACGAAGCTAAAACGGCTCGCGACAAAATAAAAAGGGAAATAAAGACCAAAGGGATTATTATCAAATTTAAGGCAACACGATTGAAGTAAAAAGGATTTGTACCTTCACTGCTTCGATCTATCCGAAAAGAACTGAATAGTTACGAGGATTTTATGTTTTTTCTACACTTCAACTGGTTTGATTATTGTTTAGTTTTTGTTATTTTTTTATCTTTATCATTAGGTTTTTTTCGCGGTTTTTTCCGAGAAGTAATATCCTTAGCATCATGGATAGTAGCATTCGTTATTGCCGTTAAATTTACAACAGATTTAGCGCTCTCTATAAATCCTTATATTAAATCTCTTTTCGCTGCAAAAGTTGTTAGCTTTATACTATTATTTATAGTCGTTTTAACTATCGGCATTGTCTTTAATTATCTTGTGAAACAGGTCATTAGAAAACATGGAACAACTTTTTTTGATCGCATTTTAGGTATATTATTCGGATTCACTCGCGGAGCAGTCATCAGTTTTTTAATTATCTTTCTGCTTTCTATCTCTCCGTTAAAAAGCACGGACTGGTACAAAAAATCTTACTTTACTCAAGAAGTCAAAGATATTTCCACAGCAATACAGCAGCAAGCTTCTTTTTCAAATGTAAAATTATCCAAACTCACAAAAAAAATTCTAAAAAAAATAGGATAACTATTCAACGTTTTGATCTATCCGGTTAGCGAGAACGTCCAGCTTGCGTAGATTGGGCTAAGCGCCCATGAATTTATTAAATATTTTTTAATTGGAATCTGGTTTTTTGTTTGAAAATATTTATGATTTATCCCTTAAGCGCAGCCCAACAAGATTGTTGGGCTGCGCTATAATTCTGCAAATTATGACCGCGTAAGGTATAATGTTTCAAGGATTTTTTTACGTATCAAACCGAATGTTAGGGTAGACAATTTTTTATTAGATATGGGGCGCTTAGCCCAACCTACACATTTTGTTGACTAAATTTAGAATTACAACGCTTTATGCCACTCCTCAAGCGCCAGCCCTACTGCTTTCGGATTAGATTCCTGCAAATAATGTAATCCTTTGCCAAGATCACACAAATCTAAATTTTTCAAATACTCTCTAGCCCATTCTATTGTACCAACATTTGTATTAAATCCAGGAATAGCATAAAGCATCAATTTAGGCACAGAGGAATCCTGCAAAGCTTTGGTATATGAAGAAATTAAATCAACAACTTCCTTCGGTTCACCATTAACAGGGAAATCTTTCAAATACTGTAAAAATAAATGCCGATGCGAAGGTTCACAAAAAGCCGATCGATAATAATTTAGCTCTTCGTCTGACAATCGACGCAATACCCCGTTCAAAAGTACAGTATCAACAAAATAATCCGTATTAATAATTTGATCGTGCTCATTTGTCGCAGCAGCAGCATTGGCTAAAAAGCAGCACTGCTGAACAGACAAAGGCATCACATCACTTTTTATATCTGTATGAATAAAATGCGGTTCAAGAAAAGCAAGCGCCTTAATATTAGCGCTATGCCGCATAGCATAATCTAATCCAGCAACAGACCCCCAGCCATGCATAACAAGCGTCAGATTTTTTAAATTCAATGCTTGAATAAAGGCATCAAGATAAGCGATTGTATCAAATACACTATAATCAATATCTGGCTTATCGGATTTCCCCATTCCGATCAGATCGAGCGCAATACAGCGTCCACACGATTTAACATAAGGAATAATATTTCGCCACACATAACTTGAAGCCGGCATACCATGCAGAAATAGAATAGGATCGCCCTCACCTTCATCGATATAGTGCATCCGTGAATTTAGCGCGGTTACATATCGAGACTCATAAGGAAAATCGGGTGATATGGCTTGTTTTTCATTCATTACAAATAACCTTTTAATTAATTTATCAAAATAAAGCTTCTTCTCTAATAATGGCACGGCACGCCGTGCAGCTACAATTTTTACCCTAAATTATGGAGAAGATACAAAATAAACTCCCATATATTTTAGCAGCGAATTCAAATTTGTCAGGCAATAAATAGAAATTAATAGAAATTTATCATTTGCTCCATCCTGTCATCCTCCTTTATTTTCAATTATCACGGTTTTTTGAGAAAATACAATCCATCTTGTAATCATCAAGTATTTCGACTAAAATCACTCTTTTTCAACCATAGAGCGAAGCAAATCCATGTTAAAATTTATATATGTTGCTGCTATGATTCATCTGCCTGTTTCTGCTTGTAAACAAAAACCAAACTCAAAAATACTACCCTCTTAGGAAAATACCACTATGTTCGAAAATTTAGGTCAGCGTCTTAATCAAACGATAAAAAATCTAACTGGTCGCGGAAGACTAACCGAAGACAATATCAAAGATGTCATGCGAGATGTTCGCGTTGCTTTACTGGAAGCTGATGTAGCGCTTCCAGTCGTCAAAAAATTCATTGAACACATTCGTGAAAAAGCGCTTGGTGAAAAGGTATTAACAAGCATTTCTCCAGGACAAGTATTAATTAAAATCGTCAATGACGAATTAACTGCAACACTTGGCGAAGCTTATGCCGAACTCAATCTACAAACTACGCCGCCTGCTGTTATTCTAATGGCTGGGCTGCAAGGCTCCGGTAAAACAACTACAACTGCCAAATTAGCCCACTTAATCAAAACTCGCTTACAAAAAAGCGTATTGCTTGTCAGCACGGACATTTACCGCCCTGCTGCAATAGAACAATTAAAAACCCTCTCTCAACAAATCGATGTCGATTTTTATCCAAGCGAACCGAATCAAGATCCGATAAAAATTGCGAGAAACGCCATAACACAAGCTAAAAACAAATCGATTGATGTCGTTATCATTGACACAGCCGGACGCCTGCATATCGACGAAGCTATGATGGACGAAATTAAACGATTGCATCATGTTGTTGATCCTATTGAAACATTATTCGTCGTTGACAGCATGACAGGGCAAGACGCCGCGAACACTGCCAAAGCTTTCAATGCAGCTTTACCGCTTACCGGCGTGGTATTAACCAAAACAGACGGCGATGCTCGCGGGGGCGCAGCGCTATCCGTTTTTTATTTGACTGGAAAACCGATTAAATTCATCGGTGTTGGCGAAAAAATCGATGCGCTTGAACCCTTTCATCCTGAACGCATTGCCTCTCGCATTCTCGGCATGGGTGATGTCGTTAGCTTAGTTGAAGAAGTCGAACGAAAATTTGACAAGAAAAAAACAGAAAAACTCGCTAAGAAATTTAAAAAAGGCAAAGGCTTTGACTTAGAAGACTTCCTAGAACAATTAGAACAAATGGGGAAACTCGGCGGCATCGGCGGCATAATGGGCAAATTGCCCGGCATGGGCGGCATGAACCAAGCTATTCAAAGCAAAGCAAATGATAAAACTTTCACAAAAATGAAAGCCATCATTCAATCCATG